>NZ_JAEQCI010000056.1:0-37039 GCF_020738565.1 Microcoleus sp. PH2017_12_PCY_D_A
CAATACCTGCGATCGGCCCTGGTGTCGGCGGAACAATACCTGCGATCGGCCCTGGTGTCGGCGGAACAATACCTGCGATCGGCCCTGGTGTCGGCGGAATAACTTCTGTTATCGGCCCTGGTGTTGGCGGAATAACTTCTGTTATCGGCCCTGGTGTTGGCGGAATAACTTCTGTTGTCGGCGGGATTATTGGCCGAGTTATTGGCGCTGGATCTTGACCGTCGTCAGTCAACAACACAATATTACCGACTGTACTAGAACGCGGAAACGATCGCGATGTCATGCTAGATTGTCCAGTAGTAATTGCACCCGCCGTACCATTTCTAGTCGCATCTCCCACGACAAACGGTTGAATCGGCGGCCCTAGATCTCCACCAGCGTGCACAATTGTAATTTTGCCACCACCGGCGCCGCCAGCAGTAGAAATACTAGCAAATCCCGTCGGCGAAAGTGCGGTGGAAAAACCACCCGTAGCCCGGAAAAATCCCCCCGTCGATGAAGCAAACACATCGCCACCAGTGCCACCTGTACCGCCTTGGGCATTAATTGACTCTACTTGAAGATCGCCGATCGGATCTAAGAACACATCGCCACCATTTCCGGCTGTACCGAAGGAGGTAATTTTTCCCGCCGTAATTGAATTTAAAGCTTTAACGGTAATGTTGCCGCCAGTATTTCCCGCCGTATTCAAATCTCTAGCATTCACTTTGCCCGTAGGGCTCGAAAGCTCGATTGTCCCTCCATTTCCCCCATTTGAAGCAGTAACATTTCCCAACAAATTGATATTTCCGGCGCTATTTACTTGCAAGCTTTGCGCGTTAATCTTCGATGTTGCTGTCACATCCGCAGCGTTGGCTACCAGATTTCCTAGCTGTGCGGTTGCGCCCACCGATCCATTGAAAGTGATGCTGCCGCTACCTGCTGCCAGATTTAGATTCCGGGCGCCATCTATACTGTCGATCGCACCGCTAAAGCCAATATTCCCCCCACTCGTCTTCAATACAGCATCTTTCGTCAACCCGAGAGCACCGTTAATATTGATATTGCCGTTATTAGTAGTAACATTGCCACCCAACTTAGTATTTAAGGCAGTAACATTCAAACCTGTCAGCGGCGTTGTGTTTCCGATATTTCCTTGCAGCAGCACATTGCCTTTAGTAGCGTTGATGTTCAAGCGGCGAGATCCATCGATCGCACCTGCGATACTTACATTACCGACGGCACTGCTGAGATTGACATCCTTGACATCACTGCCGAGTTGGACATTATTGCCCTTAAGAGCAATACTGCTGTTGTCATTTCCGGTAATATTGGCATTAAGGGCGATCGTACCACTTCCCGTTTGAATCGTGACTGGTGACGAAAAATTGAGATTGTTAGGAATAGTAATATTGCCGCTGCCATTCAATTTCCCGATCGCGATCGAGGTAAATCCATTTTGAATCAAATTAATTTCCGCCGCCGTCAAATCTAAAGCCGGAGTAGTGTTATCAGTGCCGCCAACTACAATATTTTGTCCTGCCTTTGTCGGTTGCAGAGTTAGCGCGCCCGTACCAGAAACCTTATCGGAAAAATTAATTTCACTTGCTGTTAAATTCAGCGAATTAGTTCCTGCTGCTAAAGTCGAACCGAAAGCAATAGTTGCATCTCCCGGTGTAAAACTTACAGGAGCTTTTACTGTCACCGGCCCGTTAAAACTAATATTATCATTAGTTGTGGTGATATTGCCGCTAACGGCAACAGTTCCCGCCCCTTTTTGACTGAATGCACCGTCTAAATTCAGGTTTTGCTCAATATTCAGATTAACCTTATTGGTAATTGTCAGCGCGCCGTCATTGGTAGTTGTGACAATTCCTTTGAGATTAACATTGTCAGCAGCAATACCGAGATTGCCAGCCTTTGGCAATTGTCACTGCATCTGCATAAGTTTGACTGCCCGTTGTCGTGACGTTGCCGCCCAAAGATGTCTTGCTGTTGGCAGTTAAATTTGCCAGAGGAGTTGTTTTGCCGATCGCACTTGTGAAGGTAACATTACCGCTAGCCGCCTTCACAGTCAAATCGCCACCGCCGTCAACAGTATTGTTAAAAGTAACAGCACTACCTGACAGAATCGGATTGTTGGCAATCGTGACAGCATCTCCATAGGTTTGAGAATTAGTTGTAGTGACATTTCCCTTCACTTGAGTTGTGCCACCCGCATCTGTAGTCAAACTCGCAGCCCTGACTGTTTGATTAAATGCAGTTGTACCCGTAGAATTAGCTTTCAGATTGCCGATCGCACTTGCAGCCCCAACTGCACCGCTGAATGTAATATTGCCACTACCCGAATTCACAGTCAAATCGCTAGTGCCGTCAACACTATTATTGAAACTAACAGCGCTGCCTGACAGAATCGGATTGTTGGCAATTGTGACAGCATCTCCATAGGTTTGAGAATTAGTGGTAATGACATTGCCCTTGAGTATAGTTGTACCAACCGCATTGGTAGTGACGCTGGCAGAATTGACGGTATTAAATGTGGTTGTACCTGTAGAGTTAGCTGCCAGATTGCCGATCGCACTTAGAGTCCCAACTGCACCGCTAAATGTAATATTACCGCTACCCCCATTCACAGTCAAATTGCTGTCACCGTTCACAGTATCGTTGAAAGTAACGCCGCTGCCTGCGAGAATTGGATTGTTGGCAATCGTGACAGCATCTCCGTAGGTTTGAGCGCCGGTGGTAGTCACATTGCCATTTAATTCAGTTTTGCCGCCAGCATTGGTAGTGAAACTGCTAGCAGTGACAGCATTAAAAGTAGCTGTACCACCACTATTCACAGTAATCTTTCCTAAGGGTGCAGTATTGCCTACAGCACCTTTCACTGCAATGTTTACCGTACCTGTTTCTAAAGTGAGATTGCCGCTGCCATCAATATTATCATTCAACAGAATCTTGCCGCTTGCTGAATTCCCATTCCCAATTAAGACGCTCTCTCCAACTAAGATATTGCCCTTAATTGTGATATCTTGAGCGTCGGTGGTAATATTTCCTTTCAGGTTATTAGTAGTAGCGTTGAGCGTAACTGAAGCATTATCAGTTCCCGAAATTGCTTGACCTTTATTTACAAAAATTGTACCTTGAGTATTGAAAGTCACAGGATCTTTGAAAATAGCCGGCAAATTGTCTACCGTGATATTGCCTGCGGTAGTATTAGTTCCGATCGCAATTCCACTAAATCCATTAGCCAAGGAGGATAAAAATTGTTTGCCTAAATCGAGATCCTTCGGATCGTCAGCAAGTGCATCCTGGAAGCGAATTCCGACATTGGGCGAAGACGGCGCCACGGACAAAGTACCTTTACCCTGTACGGAATCTGGGCCTCCCGAAAAGCCAATCTCATTACCGCTAATGCTAATATTTCCCGTACCGGGCAATCCCCTAGCATCAATGATATTTATCGCCACTTGATTGGGTGCGGCGATCGCGATATCCCCGCCCGCACCGGAACTAGAACTAGAGTTCCAAACTACTCCGGCATCTGCTAAAATGTTGCCAGTTTTGCCCGTGAGGGTGATTTTTCCACCATCGCCCGCCGTGGAACTTGAGTTGAGATTACCAGGAGTAATATTGTTGGCACTCAGTGCAATCGGGCCGCCATTCCCCGCAGTAGAACTTGTATCGATCGCCCCTGTGGAACTTCTCGTAATGTTACCATTGTTGCTGGTAAGCGCGATCGCCCGTCCGGGATTCGTAATATTGCCTGCAGTAATATCGCCCGTAGCGGTAATCGCGATCGGACTGGTACTGGTAACATTCAGAGAATTAGCTATTGTCAGGGAACTCAAAGGCACAGTCGCCCCAATGGGCCCCTTGAGATTAATAATACCTGTTCCCGAAGTCAAAGTTAGCTTCCCGTCACCGTCAACAGTGCCCCCAAAATTAATATCGCCTGCCTTCGTCAACCCAGTATCGAGAGTGACATTAGAACCCTTAACGAGAGACACCTTACCACCAAAGGTAATATTCTGTTCGTTGGTGACAACATTTGCATTTAAGTTAGTAGTGGGAGCATCAAAACTAATTGAAGCGTTATTTATACCTTTAATATTGCCATTGACTGCAATTGTGCCGCTAGTTGTGGCGCTAGTTTGGGGAGAACGAAATGTGACTGGAAAATCAAAAGTAACAGCAATGGGGTCAGAAATTGCGATCGTCCCACTGCCATCAGCCCGCCCGATAATCATTTGGGAAAATCCCTTGAAAGCTGCGAGTTCAGCAGTGCTGAGATTCACATCAGCAGAATTACCAGCAGTGCCCACAGTAATACCTAAACTCGGAGTCAGAGGTTGCAACAGAATAGTACCTTTCCCACTGACTTTAGACGTGCCTAACACCGTAATTGCATCGCTCGTCAAAGTAACATTATTGCCACTTGCCGGAGTCAGGTTGATCGAGCTATTATTCAGGTTAATTTCATTAGCACCGCTTGGCCCATTACCAGTCAGAGCAACATTTCCCACCGTAGATTGTAGCGAACCATTATTCAGATAAATTGCCGCCGAACCGATTGCTGCCTTACCAGTCAGATCGATATTTGCCGCCGTCGATTCTACTGCTGAATTACTCTCAACAATAATGCCGTAATTTGTTTTGGTGATACCAGTCCCCGCACCTGTACCAGTCATGGCGATATTTCCACTTGCCGATCGCACATTAGAATTAGAAAGCGATATCCCGCTGTTACTATCTGTACCCGCGCCAGCCGTACCGTTGAAAGTAATAGTTCCGCTTCCTGTGGATTCAACTAGCGATCCATTTAGAAGTGGTACCTCTGACGACGGCAGGTTTTCCATGCGAATGCCGAAGTTATTGCTTCCAGTGCCACCGCCTGTCCCTGTGAAGCTGATATTTCCATTGTTTGATAGCACTTTGGCGGCGTTAATCAATATCCCGGAGTTATTATCTATGCCAGCACCGCCGGTACCGCTGAAAGTAATACTTCCAATACCTGTTGATTGCACTAAGGCCGCGTTGTCGATCGCAATACCGTAGTTACTGCTTCCACTGCTGCCACCTTTTCCAACAAGACTGATATCTCCATTGAGCGATCGTACTATGCTTTTGCTCTCAACAGATATCCCTCTATTGCTGCCATTAATCCCATTGCCGCCCGTACCAGTCAGGCCAACTTTTCCCGTCCCCGTTGATTCCACCACGGCATTACTCAAAATCAGAATGCCGTTACCAGATCCGCTGCCGTTACCAGTCAGTACAATCTCACCATTGGCTGAAAGTATAGTAGGCCCGCGCAAAATTATCCCGTCACTATTGAGGCTGGTACCGCTAGTGCCAGTAAGGGTAATCTTTCCCGTTCCAGTAGTTACTAAAGTAGGTGTAATGATTCCGCCAGATACCTGAAGACCGACGTTGATTGCCGTATTTCCTGCACTACTACCAGTGAGGTCAATATTCCCACCACCAGCATTAATCGTACCACCATTAATATTAATCCCATTTCCATTGACAGTATTCCCGCGGCCAGTACCGGTAAAATTGCCACCATTTGTATTAATCGTCGCATTGGTAATGGTGACATTACCACCGCTGAGATTGTCGGTATCAGCATTCAGGGTGATATTGCCTCCCTGAGTTGTGATATTGTTGTTAACAAATATGCTGTTATTAGCATTCAGAGTCAAAGAATTTTTATTAGCCCAAGAAATGGGAGCGCTAACTGTAATATCCCCTGCACTCGCACCAATAGACAGAGTAGAAATAGTAACATTACCTAAACCCAATTGGGTTTCGAGCGTCCCGTTATTGATTGTAGAAGTAGCGGCGGCGATACCGGGAGCAAACACTCCTCCCCCGAAGGCACCGGCTGCATCCGGAGCTGTGCTAATAGTAATATTAGTAGGATCTAACAATAAGGTTCCGGCACTGCCGACAGTCGATCGCAAATCCACCAAACCAGCAAAATCCAGCCATTGTTTTCCCGACACCTCCACAAACCCACCATTCCCCGACAACGAGCCACCTCGGGCAGTAATATTGCCATTAAAGCGAGTAGTTTCATCAGCCCAAACGATCGCTCGCCCGCCATTCCCACTACTAATCGCATCCGCATTAATTGTCGAATCACCGCTGACAAACGTCCGCCCAGCATTGGGTACAGTCCCTAAGCCCTGATAATCTCCGCCAATCAGTACATTCCCGCCGCCGTTAGTACCCGAAGCATCGATGTTACCCGCAATAACTCCGACGCGATCGCCCAATATGTTAACATTACCCCCAGTATTGCCCGAGACATTGATACTGCCGCTGGCGATCGCAGTTCCCGCAGTTGCAGGCACAGCCACATTCCCCGCCAGCACCACATCCCCATTCGGATTTACCGTCAAATTCGTTGCTTGTTCCTGGCCTTTACCAGTCAGCAACTCCGGCAAAGATAACACCGGCTGCGTCCAATTATTCGGCAGCAAACCCCCAGTTGCTGTTGGCCCAACATCTAAACTCAATAAATTTCCCGCTTGAGAAATCCGCACCAAATTGTGACCGGGTACGGCCATCACGGTAATATTGCCAGACGGCGCAGTTAACTGACCGGTATTGACAACCGTACCGCCAGTCAAACTTAAACTTTGACCTGGTGCCACGGTCAAATTCCCGGAATTCACAATACTTCCGTTTTGCAAAGCAGTAAATGCAAAACTGTTGGGATTCCCGATTAAAGTTGCCCAGTTGTTATTGCCGATCGCGCTAAACCAGCGATCGTTCCCAAAACCGATCCCTGTAGCCGCCGTCGCGTTAAAAGAACCAGGTACGTTGAGACTGGCATTCGGCCCGAAAATTATCCCCGACGGATTCATCAAAAACAGGTTAGAATTGCCGCCTGTCACTTGAATTAAGCCGTTAATTAAAGAAGGATTTCCCCCGTTAATTCTTCCTAAGATATTTTGAATGTTGGGATTGCTTAAAAAGTTTGCCGTTTGACCTTCGCTCAGCCCAAACTGAGTAAAACTGTGAAAAAGATTAGTTTTGTCACCGCCCAATGACCCCCCGGAAATGTCGTAGCGGTTGCCGTCGGGTGTCACGACTGTGTTCGTACCGTCTGCTGCGGGGGCGATCGGTTGCGCCGAAGCCGAGCCAGCCGCTGCATTGAGCCAGCCAACTATGAATAACCATCCGAGCAAATGTAGTTTGTTGGCTGCCATTGTGGTTAAAGATTTGTGCTAAAAGTGCGATCGTATTTATCTTTCTCTATTCTGACTCATCAAGGTTCCTCCTGTCAATAGGATTGACGTAATTTCGTTCAAAGAAATATACTAAATCCGCAGGGAATCTATCTATTTAGTAATGAAGATTTAATAACTTACACTTTGATGATTGTTGTGGGATGGGCGTCCCGCCCGTCCTTTCTGCAAGGGCGGGACGCCCATCCCACAAATTTGCTTAAGTTATTTAATTTCTATTCCTTAATTACTCTAATTTACGCACAAACAGTTTTTTTGCCATAACTCAGGCGCGGGCGATCTGGGGTATAAAATGAGAGTTTATTGTTTCGATTATTACCAATTTCATAAAGCAATTACTACAAAGAAGCGGATTGATGTGTCCGGAACTGTTGACCCAAATATGGCGCCCAACAGCCGGGTGAGGGGTGGAACAACCTTGACTATTAGCAGTCAAAAATGCTTAAGTACCGATCGCCTGTGAAAGCAACTTGCTGCTAGTGCCAAACAACTCGCTCCAATCCCTACTCCCAACCGCCGCTGCATCTGAGCCTGCTAAAGCGAGCAACTGACCCAACAGCCGAATTGTTCTGAGAAACTTTATAATTTTGGGACGAGCTTTACCCAAAATTTACAAAAATTGATGAAAAAAATTTATATATTTTTGATGAAAGCCAATATTTGCAAGTCTTTCAGTCAATTTGAGACGGTTGCCGATACCAATAGATGTAGTAGCTTGGAAATCTATACTGAGTGAAAATCTGGCTGTGACAGATGAAAGTATTCTGCCACTAGAGTGTCAGTGAAAACTCTTAGAACAAGCACTCATTGACTTAAAAACACACCTAAGTGATATCAGTCTGTGGAGTCACTGGTGTAGAGTCTGTTTTGTCGGTTTGACGATCGCCCTCAATATCCGAGAGTGGCGATCGTCTATTTCCGTCTTGACAAGATAGCATTGACCAGTTTACTAACTAACAATACCGGAGGAATCAGGGTTATGGCTACCTTAACGCTAGTCAAAAAAACATCTTTCACCGTTGCCAGTTTGGCAACGACAATCTTGCTCAGCACCTGCACGCCCGCCCGAGCTTTCATGTTTGGCACCACTGGCATCCAGTTCGATCGAGATACAAATATCAACTTTACATTCGACCAATCTCACGGCGCTTACCAGTCCAGCTTGTGGGTAGCCCAAGCTCAGACAGGAAGCAATGGCTACAGCAACATCACCCGGCTGTTTTACGAGTTCAAACCCTCAGATAACGGGAGCGCCGATGAATGGAAAGGAACCTTCGGCAACTCAGTCAGCTCTGACAACGGCTCCCCAACTCAAACCTTCACCTTTTTGCAGGATCAGGTTTATGCCCTGCTGCTGTGGAGCGACAGCGGCAGCGGCAAACAATTCGAGCAGTACGCCTCCAGCACCACCTTCATGAACAGCCCCGAATGGTTTGCCGCCAACACCCAGTTTCGCAGAGATGACTGTGCGGTGGCGGGATGTCAGCAAGCCGTATTTGGCGACTTTCAGCTCAACCCCCGCTCCCCCGACTTATTTACAAGTATCAACGGCGGTAAAGGCCCAGAGCAATATTCATCGCTCACAATGGCCCAACTGGCTCAGGGTACAAAAATATCCTTCGATGATGCCGGACAAGGAAACGATCGCGACTTCCAAGACTTCACCGTCTCGGCAGAGCTCGCACCCGAGCCTGTGACAGTATTCGGCACCATGCTGGGGATCGGGGCTTTGGCGGCGGCTCGCGGGAAAAAAAAGCGACAGCAGCAACCAGAAAAATGACCGAAAGACGAGCCCGCCGGGCCCCAGGCTTTAGACATGGGGATAAGTCGGTAGCGGTTTCAACCGCCGTGTACAATCAGCACAAGCGAAAAGTGAGTAGGAATAACCTTCGGCCCATTGAAGTACCCTAGTAGGTCGCAATCCCAGCAACGGACAGATCCAACTAGATTTGGAATAGTTAAAGGGCAAATAATGGCAGGGTATGGAGCGTTCAAACTTAAACATAGATCGGACTCAGAAAGTATACGCAATCTCAGCTTTAAGCTGTTTGAGTGAGTAGAGGGATACTTGAATGTCCCCTTAGAGCCTTGATTGGTGGGCAAGAATCCCCCGGATGCCAGACGTGGGGAGGTTCAATCTTAAGCATCCCCATACAAATCTAAATAGTGCGTCTGTTCAGTGGTACTCTGAGAAATAGCATTTCTAAATGTTAAGACTTTTTCCACCACGGGAAAAATAGAATCCTAACAAAGGCACTATTCATGGTATCCACTGCAACAAAAACGAACGTAGGCTACATCACCCAAATCATCGGGCCAGTTGTAGACGTAAAATTCCCAGGTGGCAAACTGCCCCAAATCTATAACGCTCTGACAATTACCGGCAAAAACGAAGCAGGTCAAGACGTTTCCGTTACCTGCGAAGTTCAGCAACTCCTCGGAGACAGCCAAGTGCGCGCAGTTTCCATGAGTACCACCGACGGTTTGGTGCGCGGCATGGAAGCAGTAGATACCGGGGAATCGATCCAAGTTCCGGTCGGCATCCCAACTCTCGGCCGTATTTTTAACGTCATCGGCGAACCCGTAGACAACCTCGGCCCGGTCAATACTTCCGACAGTATGCCCATCCACCGCAACCCGCCGGCTTTCACCGAACTGGAAACCAAACCTTCGGTGTTTGAAACTGGGATCAAGGTCATCGACCTTTTGGCTCCCTACCGTCGCGGTGGCAAAATCGGTTTGTTCGGCGGCGCAGGCGTCGGCAAAACCGTAATTATGATGGAACTCGTGAACAACATCGCTAAGGCTCACGGCGGCGTGTCCGTGTTCGGCGGTGTGGGCGAGCGCACCCGTGAAGGTAATGACCTTTACAAGGAAATGATCGAATCTGGGGTTATTAACGAAGAAGACCGCAGCAAATCGAAAATTGCCCTAGTATACGGTCAAATGAACGAGCCGCCTGGTGCTCGGATGCGCGTGGGCCTGTCGGCTCTGGCGATGGCCGAATACTTCCGCGATGTCAGCAAGCAAGACGTGCTTCTGTTCATTGATAATATCTTCCGGTTCGTACAAGCTGGTTCTGAAGTATCCGCTCTGTTGGGTCGGATGCCTTCGGCTGTGGGATATCAACCCACTCTCGGTACAGACATGGGCGACTTGCAAGAACGGATTACTTCGACTACTGAAGGTTCGATTACTTCGGTACAAGCTGTGTACGTACCTGCGGATGACTTGACTGACCCCGCTCCAGCTACAACGTTTGCTCACTTAGACGCTACAACTGTGTTGTCTCGCGGTTTGGCTGCGAAGGGTATTTATCCGGCTGTTGACCCGCTGGATTCTACTTCTACAATGTTGCAAGTTAGCGTTGTTGGCGAAGAACACTACGGTGTTGCTCGTGAAGTGCAGTCTACTCTGCAACGCTACAAGGAATTGCAAGATATTATTGCGATTTTGGGTTTGGACGAGCTGTCTGAAGATGACCGCTTGACTGTTTCTCGCGCTCGCAAAATTGAACGTTTCTTGTCTCAGCCGTTCTTTGTAGCGGAAGTGTTCACCGGTTCTCCCGGTAAGTACGTCAAGCTGGCAGATACTATCAAGGGCTTCCAAATGATTTTGGGTGGCGAACTTGATGAGTTACCTGAACAAGCTTTCTATTTGGTTGGCGATATCAGTGAGGCGATCGCCAAAGCTGAAAAAATGAAGGCTGACGCTAAGTAATTTTAGTCAGTAGTCATCGGTCATTGGTCATTAGTCATTAGTCATTGGTCATTAGTCATTAGTTAATAGCTAACACCTAACACCTAACAACTAATGACTGCTGACTAATGACTGCTGACTGCTGACTAATGACTGCTGACTAATGACTGCTGACTAATGACTGCTGACTAATGACTAATGACTAAGGACAATTTATGACATTAACTGTGCGCGTTGTGGCCCCAGGCGGGCCTGTTTGGGATTCTAATGCTGAAGAAGTAATTCTGCCAAGCACGACAGGTCAATTGGGTATCTTGACCGGTCACGCTCCGATGTTGACGGCTTTGGATACTGGAGTGATGCGCGTCCGTCCTGGTAAGGAATGGGTGTCTATTGCTCTGATGGGCGGCTTTGCAGAAATCCAAGAAAATGAAGTTACTATTCTTGTCAACGGCGCTGAAAAAGGCGAAACGATTGATAAAGAAGCTGCTCGCGCTGCTTACACCGAAGCAGAAGCTCGTTTGGAAAAGTCCGCTAGTGGCACTGACCAAGAGCAAATTAAAGCTAAGCAAGCAATCAAACGCGCGAGAGCTCGTTTTCAAGCGGCGGGCGGCACGATTTAGTCTTCAGGGTAGGGACACGGTGCTTTTGTATCTCTGGTTTGTATCAAGCGTCTCGATCCCCCCTAACCCCCCGTATAGTCGGGGGGGGACAAGAGTATTCTTGCGTCCCCCTTCTTAAGGAGGGGACAAGAGTATTCTTGCGTCCCCCTTAAGAAGGGGGATTTAGGGGGATCTGGCCTCAGGGAGAAAGGAGATTTCTTAAAGGTTTTAGACGATTGTTGAGACCAATCAACATTGTTGTGTTCCTACTTTATTGCTAAACTCCAGCCTCGGACAAGAGAAATTGCATTGTTTCCCAAGATAGCCCCTGCTCGATATAGCGGGGGTTATTTGGATTGTAGGGACTCTCCACGCGATCGACACTGACAATTTTTGCTCCCTCCGGCAAAACTGGCACTTCTGGATCGCTCGCGGTCGATCGCACCAGGGAGCTAGAAAAGCCTTTAAAAATAGCAATTTCGTCGAATTCGCCGTCTATTTCGGCCTTCACGATTAACACTTCGTGCGATCGGGCGATCGTGTATTGTTCCAAGCGGCGAGCAATAGAATCAGCCATAGCAAATCTCACATTTCTGAAATCTGCTATAATATAGCTTAATTTTGCCGCTAATTTCACCAACAGCCAGCCAATTTTTTATATTTAATTCTACCTTTTTTAATAGGAGGAAGTCAGCGGACATAATATAAGTCTTGTCAAAAACATCTGGAATATATTACTCCTGCCAAACAACTTCGACGATATTTTATGAGCCACAAAAAGCCTAGGTTTCAATTATCGTTTTTCAGTCAAAATATTAGACGGCGTTTGGCTTGGGGATATTCGCTGCTATTGATACTATTTTTTTGCTTGAGTTTAACTGTAGCAAGTTGCAACTCCGAGCTGATAAATAGCTTTACAGCAAAAAAACAAAACTCATCCTCAAACTTAACAAAAATAGTAAGAATCGGCCATCAGCCTTTCGGAGCGCTGTTGTATCTCAAAGCTAAAGGCTCTTTGGAAACCCGTTTAGCAAAAATGGGATGGTCTGTAGAATGGACGGAATTTGTCGCAGGGCCGCCAATTTTAAAAGCAATAGGACAAGGAAAAATCGATCTGGGTTATGCAGGAGTTGCCCCGCCAATTTTTGCCCAATCAGAGGGCGTACCTTTCGTTTATATTGCTAATGATTCAGCTTTACCTGGCAGCATTGGCATCATAGTTCCTGAGAATTCTCCTATGCGGACTCTGGCAGATCTCAAAGGCAAGAAAATAGCAGCAACTCGCAAAACCTCAGCTCACTATTTGTTAATTCGGGCGTTAACTCAAGGCGGCTTGCAGTTAAAAGATGTCGAGTTAGTAGATTTGCTTCCGCCAAAAGCTCAGGAAGCATTTCTCAGAGGTGAGGTTGATGCTTGGGCGGTTTGGCAGCCGTTTTTAGCTAAGTTACAGGAAATTGTGCCTGCTCATTTCTTGACTGAGAGCGAGGGGCTGATCAATGACAGAAACTTCTATTTAGCAAGTCGCTCTTTTGCTAGCGACTTTCCCGATATTGTTAAAACAGTGATGGGAGAAACGCGACAGATGGCTAATTGGATAACTAAGAATCCCGAGCGAGCAGTGGAATTTATCAGCGCTAGAACCGGAATGAAAAAAACCACAGCTAGAAGTTTAACTAAAAGCCGTACCTACGATTTATTGCCAATTCAAGACAGGGCAGTTGAAGAACAACAGCGCATTGCTGAAATTTTCTTTAGGTTGGGACTCCTGCCGGATCGAATTTGGATTGAAGATCGGATCTGGAAACAAAAATTAGATTTATAGCAGAAGGAAGAAGGAAGAAGGAAGAAGGAAGAAGGAAGAAGGAAGAAGGAAGAAGGAAGAAGGAAGTAAACTGACTTCAGCTTCCTTTCGGCTGCGCTTAAGGCTACACTGGCTGACAAATTGCGAGGGGTGAAAAGAAGGAAGAAGGAAGAAGGAAGAAGGAAGTAGACTGACTTCAGCTTCTTTTGGGCTGCGCTTAAGGCTACACTGGCTGACAAATTGTGAGGGGGTGAAAAGAAGGAAGAAGAAAGAAGGAAGAAGGAAGAAGGAAGGCTTTAGTTATCTAGCATCGTGAAATCAGAAGCAATCGATCGCATGGGGAGTCGGGCTATTAAGAAATTTCTAACTTTTTAGCGGTTGCTAGATAATATCAGAAGTTAGCCAAAGGTAACGATAAATCAACGGTGGCGATTGTACCGCTACGAAAAATGAAATTGGGTGTATCCTAGAGAGAGAGTTAAAACTGTTAATTAGCAGAATCAAATGTCCTCAATTGCCAATCAACTGCGTTATGGTTTTGTCTCGATTGTTGTGGCAAGCGTATTGATGGCAGGGAGTACGTTAGCTTACCTCAGCTTTCGGGGACAAATAGAACAGACAAAACAGCTTCAGTTCGAGCGATCGCAAGCTGCGGCCGCCCAAATTAGCGCTTATCTGGATAACTTGCAGCGCCAACTCAATTATTTGTCAGAATTGCGTGGCTTAACAGAATTCAATGCTGACACTCAGCGCAGCATTCTTGAAGGATTAATCAATAGCAACAGCGCCTACGAAGTGGTGGGAATTTTTAACAGTAAAGGTCAAGTAGTACAAGTAATGTCGCCTTACGAACCCTACTCTACTTCTAGCTTGAGTTTAGCAGGTATTTCGGGAGATGCGCCTATATTTTGGGAGACGTTTCGGCAGGCTCAAAACTATGTGAGTTCAGTAGATGTCGATATGAAGACAACGGTTAATGTTGTTAATTTAGCCGTGCCTATTCGCGATAGCAAAAACCAAATTGCTGGAGTATTATTTGCTAGAGTTAGTCTCAATTTTTTAATTCAAATCGTAGCAAGATCGCAAATTGGTAAAACGGGCTACAGCTATGTGATCGACAACCGCTCAGTGCTGATTTCGGCAACCGGAAGCAAAATTAATCCGTATTTACTCCCAGATTTGAAAGGGCGATCGTTTGTGGGAGAGTTATCCAAATTAGCTTTAGCTTCGGGGATTCAATCTGGGCTGGTTTATCGAGGTTGGCGCGGGGTGGAAGTGATGGGTACGGGTGCGATCGTCCGCAGGGTACAGTGGATGGTGGTTGTAGAGCTACCGACAGCCGAAGCTTACGCTCCGGTGCGATCGCTCATCTACGTCATGGGTGCAGTTACCGCCGTCAGCGCCCTCGCCGCCGTGGGCTTGGGAGTCGCTTTTGCGCGATCGATCACAAATCCTTTGAAATCCCTAACATCCGCAGCTACTGAAATGACTAGCGGCATATTGGAAACTCGGGTAAATATTGCCGCATCTAACGAGCTAGGAAAATTAGCTAATGCCTTCAACAGCATGGCCGGTCAATTGGAAGTATCTTTCACAAAATTAGAGCATCAAAATTCTCAATTGCAGCGACTTGACAAACTCAAAGACGAATTTTTAGCCAACACTTCTCACGAACTCCGCACCCCGCTTAACGGGATTATCGGTTTAACAGAATCTTTGATCGACGGTGCTACAGGAAAATTACCAGCACAGACTATTTCTAATCTAGAAATTATTGCATCTAGCGGCAGAAGACTGTCCAATCTCATCAACGACATTCTCGATTTCTCCAAGCTGAGACATAAAAATATTGAACTGCAAATCAAGCCCGTCGGCATCCGAGAAATTGTCGATATCGTGGTAACTCTTTCTCAACCTCTAATAGGTACAAAAAACTTGCAGTTGATTAATTCAGTCACTTCCGACATTCCCCTGGTGGATGCCGATGAAAACAGGGTGCAACAAATTCTTTACAACTTGATCGGAAATGCGATTAAATTTACCGACAAGGGTACTGTAGAAATTTCGGCAAATGCGATTAGCTTGCAATCGCCACAGTTGGCAAACAAAGAAAGTTCAGTGACGAACCAGATTCTATCTTTAATTGTGAGGTCAAAACTCCAAATTACCGTATCCGATACGGGAATTGGTATTGCGGAAGATAAGTTAGAAAGAATTTTTGAATCCTTTGAACAAGCAGACGGCTCCACTGCTAGAGAACACGGAGGAACAGGTTTAGGATTGGCAGTTACAAAGCAGTTAGTCGAGCTGCACGGTGGAGAAATTCAAGTATCTTCAGAACTCGGTGTTGGTTCGCAGTTTACCTTTAGTTTGCCAATTTCTCAAAATCAGTATGTTGAACACAATCAGTTGCCAGCAACGGCTAGACAGTCTTTAGTTTTAAGAACAGACGAGCGTAAGTTGATAACTAATGAAGCTGCTCCACCAACTTTTAATGATAATAGTTCGAGTGTGCTTAAATGCCCCTTAAAAAACAATCAAGTAAAAATTTTGATTGTAGATGACGAACCTGTAAACATTCAAGTATTAACTAACAATTTAGTTCTCGAAAATTATACGATCGCCGAAGCTAGCAGCGGTAGAGAAGCTTTAGCTCTTCTCGACAGAGGCTACAAGCCCGATCTAATCTTGCTAGATATCATGATGCCACGGATGACTGGTTACGAAGTTTGCGATAAAGTCCGGGAGAAATTCACGGCTAGCGAATTGCCAATCGTCATGCTAACCGCGAAAAATCAAGTATCTGACTTAGTGCAAGGTTTCAATGCAGGAGCCAATGATTTTTTAACTAAACCGTTTCTCAAAAATGAATTGCTAGCCCGAATCAAAACTCACATCCGTCTCACAAAAATCAATGCAGCTTACGGTAAATTTGTTCCCCACGACTTTCTCCGATTTTTGGGACACGAAAGTATTATTGATGTCCAACTGGGCGATCAAATTCAGAAAGAAATGACAGTTTTATTTTCTGACATTCGCTCTTTTACGACTATCTCCGAAGCGATGACTCCCCAAGAAAACTTTAATTTTCTCAACAGCTACCTAGGTCGAGTCAGTCCAGTAATTCGCGCTCACCAAGGTTTCATTGATAAATATATTGGTGATGCGATTATGGCACTATTTCCTGAGTCGGCAGATGATGCTGTTCGCGCGGCGGTGGAAATGCAAAAACAAGTTATTCTTTACAACCAGCACCGACAACGAAGCAATTACGCACCGATTACGATCGGCATCGGTTTGCACGCGGGCACTTTAATGTTGGGTACGATTGGCGAGGAAGAACGGATGGAAAGTACAGTGATTGCTGATGCGGTGAATCTCGCTTCTCGTTTGGAAGGATTGACTAAGGTTTACGGCTCGGGAATTCTGGTAACAGAATCAATTTTAGAGCGTTTGGGCGATCGATCGCAATATCTGTGCCGATTTGTCGATCGAGTCACAGTAAAAGGGAAAACATCTGCAGTCTCGGTGTTTGAAATTTATGATGCAGAAACAGAACAAAGCATTCAGCTAAAACAAGAAACTGCTGCTGCATTTCAAAAAGGTCTAGAGTTTTATGTCGAGCAAAAATTTCCTAAAGCACAAAAAATCTTTAAGAATATTTGCGAAACAAATCCTCAAGATAAGTTGGCAGCAATATACTGTCAGCGCTGTCTGAAGCATCAAATGTATGGAGTGCCAGAAGGATGGTCGGGGATAGAATGTTTGGATGAAAAGTAGTAAAAGTAGCATCAATCTGAAGTCAGACATTTTTACGTGTTTATCTGGTTTTTTGGAGTTCGTCTCAGTCATAATATATTCAGACCCAACCCTGAAAGCCCAAAATGGGGAATTTTCCCGAGAAATCGCTGTAGAGTTCGCTAGGTTTGACTTCACAATCGAATATAATGCGGAAAGCTATGCGAAAAAAAACCTGGTTTCTCTAAAAAATCTCAGGTTTGACGCTGATTCAGGAAACAACCTAGAATCAGGCTGTTCTTGTGTAAGTTTTGTTTAACTAGAACAAGGTTTACAATACTTAACAGCGGTGTAGCTTGGCTCCGAGTATCAACTTTGTTTTTTAATCTAAATTAATGTTATGTCAACTTTTTCTCTCAATCGCTTAGCTGGCAAACTTTCAGGAAAAGCGACGCTGCAAACTGTAGTCATAGTTCCGTTTGTCTTGCAAGTATTTGCGGCAGTGGGAATTGTGGGATATTTATCATTTAAGAACTCTCAAAGAGCCGTGAACGATATTGCAGATCAGTTAATGGGGGAAGTGAGCAATCGCATTGAGCAAAATTTGAGAACTTATTTGCAAACTGGGCACCAAATCAATCAAAGCAAGCTAGATGCACTGAAGCTGGGTTTTGTGAACATCAAAGACTTGCCAGCTTGGGAAAAGTATCTCTGGCGGCAAGTGCAATTATATCCTTATATCAATTTTACATCGATCGCCAATCGCAATGGAGAATACCGCGCTGGCGAAAAGAAGTCGGATGGGACTTTGTTGATTAACGCCTCGGGCCCGTCTACCAAATTTAATTTTTCTTCCTACAATACTAATGATAGTGGCGATCGCACAAAATTAGCAGCCACCATCAAAAACTTCGACATCAGACAGAACTCTTTATACAAAGATGCGTCTCTAGCAGGCAAACCCACTTGGAGTTCAATTAATGTCTCCTTGCTAGAACCCACACTCCTCGTCAGCGCGCTGCAACCAGTTTACAACAACCAGAAACAGCTAGACGGAGTATTAATTACTGCTTTGCGTCTGGACAGTATCGGTCAATTTTTAAACAGCCTCAAAATAGGCAAATCCGGTCAAACTTTTATTATCGAAAGAAAAGGAACCCTGCTGGCAACTTCCACGCCGGAAAAACCTTTCCGCAACAAAAACGGTAAAAAACAACAGTTTCAAGTCAAAGAAAGCAGCGATATCGTAACGCAGAGTACCGCTAAATACTTAGAAAGTCACTTTCAAGATTTGCAGCAAATTACCCAATCGCAACTAATCCATTTTGAAATCAACGGCAAGCAGCAATTTTTAAAAGTTATGCCATTCCAAGATGGCAAAGGTTTAGATTGGCTGATTGTCGTCGTCGTTCCAGAAGCCGATTTTATGGAACAAATCAATGCCGGCAATAGAACTACAATCTTGCTATGTCTGGCAGCTTTGGCTGTAGCTACTGCGATCGGAATTTGCACTTCTCGCTGGATTACCAAACCAATTTTAAAATTAAAAGATGCAGCAATAGATTTGTCTCAAGGACAATTTGACAGAGCTGTCAAGCTCGATCGTTCCGACGAGTTGGGCGTGCTTGCTACTGCTTTTAATAGCATGGCAGCACAACTGCAAGCATCTTTTAGTGCCTTAGAAAATAAAAATACCGAATTGCAGCGACTGGACAAACTGAAAGACGAATTCTTAGCCAATACTTCCCACGAACTCCGCACTCCCCTCAACGGCATTATTGGGATTGCAGAATCTTTAATAGACGGTGCTACCGGGAAACTGCCAGAAACAACCAATTTCAACTTAGCTTTGATTGCATCGTCAGGAAAAAGATTGGCTTCTTTAATAAACGATATCCTAGACTTTTCTCAGCTCAAACACAAAACTCTTGAACTGCAAACTAAGTCCGTCAACCTCCGAGAAATAGTCTTTGTAATTCTCAAATTATGTCAGCCATTGGTAGGTACAAAAAAATTGCAATTAATTAACTCAGTTGCTCCAGAATTGCCACCAATAGCGGCCGACGAGAATCGCTTGGAGCAAATACTTTATAACTTAATCGGCAACGCGATTAAATTTACTGAAAGCGGCACAGTTGAGATTTCAGCAGCATTGATAACGAGCCACGAAGAATCATCGCCTAATCCCCAATTGGCGATTACTGTATCCGACACGGGAATTGGCATCCCCGAAAATAAATTAGAGCGAATTTTTGAATCTTTTGAACAAGCTGACGGTTCCACTGCTAGAGAATATGGTGGCACGGGTTTAGGGTTAGCTGTTGCCAAGAAATTAGTGGAATTACACGGCGGTAAAATCTCGGTATCTTCAAGTGTAGGCGTAGGTTCCCAATTCATATTCACTTTGCCCGTGTCAGAGAGTCAGCCGGAAATTAGCAGCAAACAACCGGGTTTAACCGAGGGTGAGGGGATTTTAAGCGCTCCTGAATTAGAACCAGAATCATCTCTAGTAAATTCTACTTTTTCTGCCAAAAACGAGCTGATAGAAGAAGGGGAAAAAATAAAAGTTTTGGTGGTAGATGATGAACCAATTAATATTCAGGTCATTACCAATAATCTCGCTCTGGAAAACTATGCGATCGCTCAAGCGATCGACGGCCCACAAGCTTTAAATCTGATTGAATCAGGATTTAAGCCCGACTTGATTTTACTCGATGTAATGATGCCGCAGATGACTGGTTATGAAGTCTGTCGAGCAGTTCGCCAACAATACTCGGCTTTAGAAATGCCGATTCTGATGCTGACGGCAAAAAATCAAACGAGTGACTTGGTAGAAGCTTTTAACTCAGAAGCGAATGATTATATAACTAAACCTTTTATCAAAAAGGAATTGTTAGCCAGAATCAAGACGCAAATTAGTCTGGCAAAACTGAATGCAGCTTACGGCAAGTTTGTGCCGCACGATTTTATAAACTTGCTGGAAAGACCCAGCATTATTGAAGTCAAATTAGGCGACAATCAGAAAAAGGATATGACTGTACTCTTTGCTGATATTCGCTCTTTTATGGTGCTTTCTGAACAGATGACACCTGCTGAAAACTTTGCATTTATCAATAGTTACTTGGGAAGAGTTAGCCCTGCAATCAGGGAAAATAACGGGTTTATTAACAAATACATTGGGGATGCAGTCATGGCTTTGTTTCCGACATCTCCATCAGATGGTGTGCGAGCAGCAATTGATATGCAAAAAGAATTGAGTATCTACAACGAGGAGCGAGAACAAAACGGCTTGTTGCGGATCGCGATCGGCATTGGTTTGCACGCGGGCAATTTGATGTTGGGTACAATTGGCGATCGAGAACGGATGGAAAGTACCGTGATTTCTGATGCGGTGAATCTCGCGTCTCGTTTGGAAGGATTGACTAAGGTTTACGGCTCGGGAATTCTCGTTAGCGGTGAAATTATCGATCGCCTGGACGATTCAGAGACATATAACTACAGATTTGTCGATCGAGTAACGGTGAAAGGAAAGACAACTGCTGTGTCGGTGTTTGAAATTTATGATGCAGAAACAGAGAAGAGCATTCTCCTCAAACAGCAAACGGCGGAGCTTTTTCAAGAAGCTCTCAATTTTTACTACCAGAAAAAATTTGTTGCTGCTCAAAAAGTATTTGAGAATATTTTAGAAATCAATCCTGACGATCTGGTAGCAACGCTGTATTTCAAGCGCTCTCGCAAGTATCGAATGTATGGAGTGCCCGAGGGGTGGTCTGGGGTGGAAGACGGGGCGGAGAAATAGGCGGCTTTTCTAAGGAATGAAAATTAAATAACTTACAATTTTTATTGTTCTTATGGGATGGGCGTCCCGCCCGTCTCTAAAGGACGGGCGGGACGCCCATCCCACAAATATGTGTAAATTATTTACAGGAGCGATCCTAAGGAAGAGGGTTCGCTTCGGCTTTGCTCTTCTGGTAAAAACAGGGATTCGGGAAGAAGACTTTAGTTGGGGAGCATCTCAGTTTTGCAAGAAGCATTTTTTAAAGAGCGGACTCTACTGACGTACTACGAACCTTTTTTGAGCGGGGACAGCACTATAATAAAAAATGCTTTTTTCAAAAATGAGATGCTTCGGAATCGATCGCATTTGGTGTCAGCAATTAAAAACGTCCTCAGCGTCGGGCGCGGTTGCTATAAAAAATAGGGCGCGCACGGCACGCCCTACTCTGTCTAAAATATGGTAGTACAAACTTTAAAATACAGTTGTACAAACGCCCAATTTATTCCAAGTTTTCGGGCCGACAATGCCATCAGCAGCGATTTTTTGTTTCTGTTGAAAACTGATGACTGCTTGTTGGGTTTTCGCGCCAAACGATCCATCAGTATTTAGGGAAGCTCCACTGACATTTAAAAGCCGTTGAAGGTAGCGGACATCCTCATTTTGGGTGACAGCATCGTTGCGTTGGAGTAGGGGAAAATAACGGCAGGAAGGTAATTCAAGGCGAGTTGCGTTTGTGGTTTGCATGGTGGGATTCTCCATTTATTGTTTGCAAGTTGCGATCGAGACAGAAGTGCGGGAAAATGTTGGCAGTGATTTAACAAGCAGGTTCGCTAACGCAAGCGCCTAATTTAGTCCAAGTTTGCTGACCAACAATGCCATCTACAGCAATCTTATTTTTCTTTTGAAAGTTGATGACTGCTTGCTCGGTTTTGGCGCCGAATAATCCATCAGTTGCTACGGGATATCCTTTTTTAACTAAGGATTGTTGGAGATAGCGCACGTCTTTATTGGGGGCAGGGCTGCTATCATTTCGTTGCAATGTGGGCAAGGAATAGCACATAGGTAATTGAGCTTGAATTTGGTTTTTGGTTTGCATTGTTTTATTGGGAATTAGTGGTTTACAAGTTGTTTGGAAAGCAGAGAAGCGAAAGAAAATGTTGGCAGTGTTCTAACAAGGAGGTTCGTTAACGCAAGCGCCTAATTTATTCCAAGTTTGCTGGCCAACAATGCCATCTACAGCAATCTTATTTTTCTTTTGAAAGTTGATGACTGCTTGCTCGGTTTTGGCGCCGAAGAATCCATCATTTACTACGGGATATCCTTTTTTAACTAAGGATTGTTGGAGAAAGCGCACGTCTTTATTGGGGGCAGGGCTGCTATCATTTCGTTGCAGTGTGGGCAAGGAATAGCACATCGGTAATTGAGCTTGAGTTTGGTTTGTGGTTTGCATTGTTTTATTGGAAATTAGTGGTTTGCAGTTGTTTGAACCTGCTATTCCCTAGTTGTAGCTGTGGTGGAAAGTGGTTTAACAGTCGCTTTTTGTAGTGACGCTTGTTTGAGGTAGCTTAGATGAGTGACAGCAGAAAGGAGGTTCGATAATGTATTTAATGGATGTAACAAATGGATGTTGAGGGTTGAGGGTTGAGGGTTGACTTAATTAGACATTCTACGAGGCAGAACTTGATTATGTAAAGTTGCAGGGAATAATTGTGTAGCGGAGATTTATATCATGAGGTACAATGCGTTCTATCGGGGAATTTGCCTATATTTGACTCGGTGCTTTTTATTACATCACGCAGCCGGTATTGCTAATTTGGGCGGAATTCGCGATCGCCAATTAGCTGAAACTAATTACTAATTACGCTCAAATGCAACAATCTGCGGATTTGGGCTGGATCTCTGAGAAGTTAGACTATTTATTATGTTAGCGAAAATAATTAGCAGATCGATCGCAAAAATATCTGGTACTATGCCCCTCCGTTTAGCCCTGACATTGCCATTCGTGATGCAAACTTTCGCGGTAGTCAGTATAGTTGGATATTTGTCGTTCAAAAATGGACAACAAGCAGTTCAAAAACTCGCAGACAACTTGCAGGGCGAAATCAGTGGGCGCATTCAAGAACACCTCGCGCATTACTTAGAAAAACCTTACAATATCGTCCAACTCAACGCAGGTGCAGCTCAACTGGGGAAACTTACACCACAAAATATTGGAGAAACTGAGCGATCCTTTTGGCAGCAGGTAAAAATATTTTCATCGGTGCGTCAAATCTATTTAGGGACGAAAGAAGGTCAGTTTATTGGAGTTAGTCGAGAGGAATCGGGTCAATTAGTTACCAGAATTACAGAAGATTTTCCCCGACGTTCTTTTTATGAGCTAGATGCTTTCGGCGAGCGAACGAAGCTGTTGCGTTTTGAACCAACTTATGACTTGCGAACTCGCCCTTGGTATATTGGTGCAACCGCAGCAGAATCACCGATATGGACTGCGATTTATACATTTTTTCAAGGCGATTTGGGAATCACGGTGGCTCAGCCATTTTATGATACTCAGGGCGACTTTCGCGGCATCATGGCAGTCGATATTCTTTTGGGTCAAATTAGCGATTTTCTTAGAAAAATCAAAATTAGTCGATCGGGTCAGGTATTTATTATGGAGCGATCGGGCGCAATAGTTGGCAGTTCGACGGAGGAAAAACCCTACATTACTGACGCCAGCGGCAAGTTTCAGCGCCTGCAAGCACTTGATAGCACAAATCCCTTAACTGCATCGGCAGCAAAGCACATCATTAGTAGTTTTAAATTGAGCTTAGTTGAGCCACCAAAAAAGCTACAATTTAAATTTAACAATCAGTCTAATTTTGTACATATTCTGTCCTATAAAGACCAGGTAGGACTGGATTGGTTGGTGGTGGTAGTGATTCCCGAAAACGATTTCATGGATGAAATCAACAGCAACACCCGCAGCACTATTTTACTTTGTATCGCTGCTCTAATTCTATCAATAATTATTGGCAGTTTGACAGCGCGATCGATCGCAAAGCCAATTCTGGGATTAAACGCAGCAGCCAAAAACCTTGCGGGAGGAGAATGGGATCACAAAGTTGAGCTGGATCTCGATCGCGCCGACGAAGTAGGCCAGCTAGCCAAATCCTTTACCAGCATGGCATCTCAACTGCAAATATCCTTCAATACCCTAGAAAATCAGAATCTAGAATTGCAGCAACTCGACAAACTCAAAGACGAATTCTTAGCCAACACTTCCCACGAATTGCGAACGCCCCTTAACGGAATGATCGGCATTGCCGAATCAATGATTGACGGCGCCACCGGAACGTTATCCGAAATTCAACAACAAAATCTCTCAATGATTGCCAGCAGCGGCAGGCGGCTCAACGAACTTGTTGACAATATTCTCGACTTTGCCCAACTCAAAAATCAGAAACTAGAATTGCAGATTCAGAGTGTAGGATTGAGGTCGATTGTCGAAGTGATTGTTACCGTTTGCCAACCTTTAACTGCTGGCAAAGATTTGCAATTAATTAATGCGATCGATTCAGATTTACCATTAGTTTTGGCTGACGAAAACCGCCTGCAACAAATCCTCTACAATTTAATTGGAAATGCGATTAAATTTACGGAATCCGGTACAGTAAAAATATCAGCAGCAATTGTAGATACCAACGGCGAAACATCTCTGGGAGTCTCCCCGTCAAATCTCCCAGCATCAAGCCCAGATTTTCAAATAGCTGTCACGGTTTCCGACACAGGAATCGGAATTTCTGTCGCGAATCTCGATCGCATTTTTGAACCATTTGAACAAGGCGACGGTTCCACAATCAGGCAATACGGAGGCACAGGCTTAGGTTTAACACTCTCCAAACAATTTGTCGAACTCCACGGCGGCAAAATATACGCAGAATCCAAAATCGGCATGGGTTCGCGTTTCACCTTTACCCTGCCTGTTTCTCCCGAAACCATTCATCCTAGCGAATCCGGAATCAATCAGCAGCTAGCAGCGCCAACTCAGGATTCTGAATCAGAAAACAACAGAAATAAAACTTATTTATCCTGCGATTGGAATTTGCCTAAACCCGCTCCGAATCCATTAGAGCAAGCCACTGCGCTATTAGAAGTCGAAAAATTTAAACTTCTGATAGTTGACGACGATCCGATTAACCTGCAAGTTTTAAACAATCAGCTTTCTCTACAAAATTACAGTGTCATTCAGGCACTCAACGGCGAACAAGCCTTATCACTCTTGGAAAGCGGGGTGCATTTTGACTTAATCATTCTTGACATCATGATGCCGAGAATGTCGGGTTATGAAGTCTGCGCCAAACTCAGAGAGAAATACCCATCTCACGAGTTGCCCGTAGTGATGCTAACTGCCAAAAATCAAGTATCAGACTTAATATCAGGATTTCAATTCGGAGCGAATGACTATCTAACTAAACCCTTCTCGAAAGACGAACTGTTAACCAGAATTAAGTCTCACATTAACTTATCGCAAACTAATAGCGCCTACGGGCGATTTTTCCCCGATGCTTTCTTAGACTTTCTGAAAAAAGAAAGCATTGTCGATATCCAATTAGGCAATCACGTCAGCAAAGAAATGGCAGTCATGTTTAGCGATATTCGCTCCTTTACTGCTCTTTCCGAAACGATGACTCCGCAGCAAAACTTTGACTTTGTTAATGCTTATTTGCGAGAAGTAAGTCCGAAAATTAGAGAACATCAGGGCTTTATTGTCAAGTATTTAGGAGATGGGATGATGGCTGTTTTTCCCAACGGTGCTGACGATGCTGTCAAAGGTGGAATTGCTAAACTGCAACAAGTGTACGAATATAATGCCGATCGCGCACGCAGCGGCTTTCAACCGATTCAAGTCGGGGTAGGAGTGAATTTCGGGCACATGATGGTGGGCATAGTTGGGGAAGCGGAGAGAATGCAGGGAGATGCTTTTTCGGATAATGTCAATTTAGCCTCTCGTCTGGAAAGTCTTACTAAGTTATATGGAGTATCTTTGATAATTTCGGAGAAAGTTTTGGATAATTTGACGGATCGCGAACAGTATCAAATCCGTTTTTTAGATAGAGTAATTGTTAAGGGCAAACAGCAGCCAATTTCTATCTATGAAGTCCTCGATGGGGAAATAGAGTTGCTCAGGGAAATGAAGTTACAAACTCAGACTGATTTTGAACGGGGTTTAGAACATTATCGCTGTCACGAATTTAAGGCGGCTAAAATCTGTTTTTATCAAGTTTTAGCCGTTAATCCCGACGATAAAACGGCTGCACTGTATTTGGAGCGAGTCAACAATTTGATTGAGAGGGGCGTACCGGAGAATTGGTCTGGGGTTTGGACTTTAACTCAGAAGTGATATCGTAGTATCGGTAGATAGTAGATTTGCGGCTTTCAAACAACTTGAGAATTGAGTCAACGACAATTTCTGTAACGATGGGGTTAAAGTCGGTAATAAAGTCATCGGCTGCCAGATTTGCCCTAAAAAGTTCCTTAGCCCGATCGCACTGATAGCGCATTTCGTCAAAGCCCACAATTTTGACCATAAACGTTGCTAGGGGGGAGTTTTCCAAATCGGTATTAGAAGTGCTTTTCGCCCGCCCATTTTCTAATAAATTGAATACTTCTGTTTCTAAAGCAGTTTGAGGTTGGTGAGGTTTGTCTATTTCTGGAAAAAAGCTTTCCAGACGGATGCCTTTATCGGCTCTATCTGGCAATTCTCCCATCATCATCGCCAGAGAAACATCGAGTCCCAAACCTGAAGAAAGGGCTTCTAGCAGGGCGATCGCGACAAGTTTGCACCCCAGATAAAGCTCGGCAATTTCGAGATTGTGCCTAGCGGTAGTTTCCCAGCGTTGATATGTGCGATCGTCTGGGGAAGCGTCAAACTGCCGAAAAATCACCTCGGGCTTGAGATAAGTCAGAAAACCCTCCATCTTCAGCAAAGCAACTCTGTAGTCGCGAACCGTATAAAAACCGTAGCTGGTAATATTGTGATTAGTTTCCGGTAATAAATTCCAGGTATTTGCCAAAAAATGGGCTGAACTTTCGTGAGCAAAACTAATTACATCTCGGTTGGCAATTCGCACAGCTTTTTTCACGGTTTCCCGCATTTCCTCATCAGTTAAACTGAGGTGAAATAGGCTAGTTATTGCTTGCAAGCGGTCATAAAGGCGCCCTGTTGGGGTTACTCCCCACTCGGCGGAGCGAAACGGAATTGTTTCTTCTATGCAGGCGACAATTTGAAGCAATTGCTCGGGCTTGAGAAATGGTTCGAGAGCTTTTGCTGCAACCAAAGCGCTGAGAAATTCGTTTTGTCCGGCGAAGGGATTGAGCACTTCTCCGGGTACAAAACCGAATACGAGCATTACCATTTCTAAGGTAGCATCGGCAGAGAGTTCAGATTGCTCCCGAATCCGTAGCTGTTTGTTAACCTCTTTGGTGACAGGAGTGATGTAGTAGCTGACGTTAAAGTTAATGCTGCGATCGACTTGCACGTAGACGATATCGTGAAATAAAGCGGCCAAAACCTCGATCGCATCTTCATTTCCCCCGACTTCAAAAATATGTTCGGGAGTATGGAAAAAGCGCCAGGGCCCGGTCATCGGCTGAACGATCAGTTCGGCAATCCGAGCTAGTTCGGTGGGTTCGACTTCTACCTTGAGGCGAGCGATCGCCCAAATTAGCTTTTCTAAGCACTGTAAATACGCTTCTTTGCTATCAATCACAGTCTTTTCCACTAACATTACACCCACTTCAACCATCCTATTCTTCTCTTTATTTTTTCGTAAATGTACCCCGTTTTTTGTTTTTGAGTTTTTTTGAAGACTGACACCGAAATTTAGAAAGCAAATACTTCCTGTAAAGCGATTTAATTTCCTGTGGCAGATCTGCCTTGTTTGCCCAATCTAATTAGGACAAAGTATGATAAGTAAACTACATAAATTGCTAAACCTGTCAAACCTAAAAATCCCAAAAATTGAGGGTTTGCTTTAGCATGAAACATCTGTTTGTACAGCCAAGGCGGGTCAAACCAAACGCTGCAAAAAGGTTCGTCGATTACTTGAATTTGAGATTTAAAGGCACAGGTTAAGAAGGGAATTTGAGCTAGAGCGCCCAAACCGCTGTAAACAGTAATCGCCCACCGCCAAGCTGTAAAAGCCAGCTTTAAAGACGACTGCGGTCGATCGGCAATTTCGTCGTTTAAATCTTCCCAAAACCACAGACAAGCAGGAATCAAAGCCCTCCCCATCACCGACGACACAAAGCTGATAGGCAGTGCAGCCATCATCAGGTAAAGTGTAATTGCCAACAAACTCGCCACCCGCCAATAAATCATCAACAAACGGGCGATCGCATCAGCCTTGGCAAAAACAGCCCAAATCACCACTACCAGGGGGATCGAAACGGTTAATAACACAGATAACCGGTAATCCATCCACACAAGTGGTTGAAACCAAGGCCCGGTGGCTGCCAATAAAAGACTAAACATCTTTGGGAAAATATACTCACTTATTTGTGACAGATTTTACTATAAAAAAGCTCAAAAAGCAGGGATAGGATCGGACGGCGGTTGAAACCGCGTCTATAAAAACGTAGGCGTTAGCCTTCCCGAAGGGTAGTCCGCCGGACGCCGACTGAAGAAAAAGATCGCGTAATTTTCAGCGTCGGTTCTTCAACCCGCGCACCATCCGGGTAAAGTCTCGTGTAGACGCGGTTTCAACCGCCCGGTCTTCTTGTCAAGGTAATTGATAAACCGATGAAAAAATCCCGCGCCAAAAGTTAATTTCGGCGCGGGATCGAAGGGATAGAGCTAAATTGCTCGTTTATTCGTCGTAGATGCGGCACTCAGCAGCGTCAGGATTGTCATCGCAATATTTTTCAAAAGAATTCTTAGGTTTGACTTGCTTTTGGTGGGAAGCTTCAGCTTGCAGTTCTTCAACTGCGTCCCACGCTGCTGCACATTCCCCGGAAGTGGCGCCCTTCAAGTCACAGACGCTACGAGCGCTTTCTAGTTCTTCTTCAATTTTTTCTTCGATGTTGCCTGCGGGTGTTGTTGTCATAAAGTTGTTGGTATGAAAGGTTTTCTTTTTGGATGTTAGCTTGTGTTTGACTTGCCGTTTCTGTCTGGCGACCTCAACTAATATTAGCTTGAGATGCGCTGCTGTGGCAGCCCAGATAGAAACCATCCATAACTGCGATCGCAGCAGCCGTCTTTACGTCCTGCTTTACCCTGATCCCGTCGGCGGGTTCTAGTCCACAGGCATGAATGCAGGTTGAGCCGACCTGACTTTTGATGAAAACATTACACGAAGTTGGTGTGTCAAACTGTATTGAGCTTTATCTTTTAAGATTTCGCTGAACGCGGCTTTTAACACTAAACAGATTGATTCGAGACTCATGTTAACTTATGTTAACACGATCGCGGACTGCCAGGGGAGTCGATCGCCCCAGAAAACCGTCCCGCCAGTGGCCTGTTCCGGTTAGCCTAAGTAGAGAAATAGTTTTTATAGAGAAGTTTGCCTTATGTACGAAAACCAAATGCAATGGGTCAGCGCCTTATCAACCCGTCCGTCTTTGGAATCAGCCCTGAAAGAAGTTGTAGAACAAGCCGATCGCGAATTAGAGGGCCCGGCAGATTTAGCGCTGATCTTTATCTCATCTGCCTTTGCTAGCGAGTATTCTCGGCTGATGCCTTTACTGCAAGAACTGCTGCCCGTGCCCGCAATTTTGGGGTGCGGCGGGGGAGGAGTCATCGGCACCAACCGGGGCGGGTTGACCGAAGAAGTAGAGGGTTCTCCCGCAGTCAGCCTGAGCTTGGCTCGCTTACCGGGAGTAAACGTCAGAACATTTCACATTGATCCAGAAGATCTGCCGGACTTAGACAGTCCCCCGGATACTTGGGTGGATCTATTGGGCGTGCCTGCCCAGGAAGAACCGCAGTTTATCATCTTGGCAGACCCATTTTCTTCAAAAATTAACGATTTGCTGCAAGGACTCGATTATGCCTATCCGGGGGCGCCAAAGGTAGGGGGACTCGCCGGCGGGGACGGTGCCGGCAGGGGCGCGGCGCTGTTTTGCGACTATCAGCTTTACCGAGAAGGGACGGTGGGAGTGGCTTTGAGCGGGAATATAGTTCTGGAAACGATCGTCGCGCAAGGCTGTAGACCGATCGGGCATCCTTATCGGGTGACGGAAGGAGAGCGCAATATTTTGCTGAAACTCGAAGAACAAACCGATGATACCGGCAGCAGGGGCATCGAGCGATCGCCCTTAGACGCCCTGCGAGAGTTAGTTCAAACTTTGAGCGAAACAGACCGAGAATTAGCGCAGCACTCGTTATTTGTCGGCTTAGTCAGCGATGAATTCAAGATGAGATTAGAGCCTGGGGATTTTTTAATCCGCAATTTGTTGGGAGTAGATCCGAAAGTGGGGGCAATTGCGATCGGCGATCGAGTCCGTCCCGGACAGCGCATCCAATTCCACCTGCGGGACGCCCGCACCTCCGCAGAAGACCTAGAAATGCTGCTCGACCGGCATCAGCGATCGGCCGAGGACAGGGGTACATCCAGCGCCGGCGCCTTGATGTTCTCTTGTCTGGGGCGCGGCGAAGGGCTTTACGGTCAATCGAACTTTGACTCGCGACTGTTCGGCAGATACCTCAACAACATCCCCCTGAGCGGCTTTTTCTGCAACGGCGAAATCGGCCCCGTCGGCGGCAGCACGTTTCTGCACGGTTACACATCCGTATTCGGGATTTGCCGCCAAAATTCCTAATTTTGTTGGCTCAAGAGCTATCCAATTGGTTGGTAGTGAGGACTTCAGTCCTCTCTCATTTTATGAGGACTGAAGTCCTCACTACGAACCTATAACGGTTGACTGATGACTAATGACTAATGACTGATGACCAATGACTAATGACTAATGACTAATGACTAATGACTAATGACTAATCACCAAAAACTAAAAGCGGCAGTCACCTGCCGCTTTTAGCTCTAACTAGATATCGGGAAACCTTAGAAACTAAAGGTAGTCCGCAGGACTCCTACCCAGATATCATCATTTTGTTTGTTGTGCTCCGGATTCAGAATCACGTAAACGCCCGGTGTCACCGAAATAAAGTCATTAACTTGGAAGCGATAGAAACCCTCTAAGTGATAAGAGGTGTCGCGGTCTCTTCTGACATCGCTCTCAGTAACTTTTGGCGGTACGCCGGCAATAAAACCGAGGAGGTTTCCAGGCTTGCCAAAATCTGGCAGGGCCAAGAAAAGAGCACCATTCTGAACAGTAGCGTCATTGTCGGCACCGCGTTCTTGGTGAGCCTTGGTGTAACCGTACCAACCGCCAAACTGGAAGCGCGAGCTGGGTTTTAAGTTAAGTTGTACCCCAAAGTTATCTGATGCGGTGGATGATTGACCGAAGGGACGGTTAGCCAAGGAACTGCCTGTATTGCCCATGATTGCAACATCGCCACCCCGATTGTATTTCCGGGTGTAAGTTGCACCAATGTCAATAAATTTGCCCAGGGAGAAGTTGAGCTGACCCAAAGCGCTGAAAGAACCGTCGAAAACGCCCCGGCCATTAGCTGGGTTTGGAGCATCGCCGTCGGAGGCAAGATAGGCTACTGTGGCTCTCACGGCGCCGAAGTTGTATTTGATAGCAGCACCTGCTCCTTCCGGGCCGCGGAACACTGCGGGGTTGTAACGTCCAAACGCCGAGATAGCGCCACTTCCAGGACTTTCTAAGGGAGCAGACAGCTCAGCAACGTCATCTAGTCTGAGTCCTTTAGGCCCGAACCAGACTGTAGCTTTACCTGCGGGGAAGCGATACCACAATTGATCGAGGGAGAATTGGCTGCCGTCTTCGCCGGTGATAGCGACGCGAGCCATGTTCGTATTAGTGGCAGTGGCTGCACCGTAGTTGGCGACGTTTCTAGCTTGCAAGCGGGTTCTGAGCAAGTCTTTGCCGGTGAAGCTGGTGTTGAAGTTCAACCGCACCCGGTAGCCGAGGTTTGTGGCAGTTTTGTCGTCGTGCTTGCCGACACCATCTCCGAAGCTGTCGCTGGCGAGAAAAATGGCTTCTCCTGCCAGTTTGGTTGTGGTGGAGAACTGGTTGGCTTCGAGTTCTGCGGTGCGAGCTTCTAGGCCGTCTACTCGTCCGCGCAGGGTAGCGAGTTCCGCTGCAAATTCTTCTTGCAGGCGTTGCAGGATGGCTAAGTCGTCTTTGGTGACGAAGGTCGATGTTGCCGAGCTAATTTGCTTGGTTACTTGGTCTAAGCAGGCGTTGACGCCGGCTGCAAATTCGTAGCGAGTCAGGGCGCGGTTGCCGCGGTAGGTGCCGTCGGGATAGCCTACGATACAACCGTAGCGTTCGACTAGGGATTGCAGGGCTTGGAATGCCCAATCTGTCGGCCGCACGTCGGAGAGTTGAGAGACCGATGTCACTTGGGACATGGCTCCAGATGGTTCGGCGGGGAGGGCTTGGGGTGCTGCTGGGACGATCGGGCCGCCCATGCCTGCGGGTGCTGTCTGAGCAATTTCTACCTTGGCTGCTGGGGTGCTAGCAATTGCTGGCACTTCAGTTTTGGCGGTTGCTGTCGGGGTGCTTTCCACTGCCAAGTCTGAGGCTTGGGGCGATGGTTCGGCTGTGGTGGCAGCAGCTAGGGGTTCGATCGCGGGCGCTGTGTTGGCGGGGGCGATGGGGGCTGCTGCATTGATGTCGATCGCTGCTGTTTGCAGTTCTGCAGCGCTGGTTTCTGGTGCGATTGCTGCCAGTTTTTCGGCGTCTGCGGAGTTGGCGATCGGGGTTTCGGCCGCCGGAGCGATGCTGTTTAAAGCCAGCTTTTCTGGGGCAGCAGGGGTTGCTGCAACTGGTTCTGCAACTGTTTCTGCAATTTTTGACTCAGATGGCTGAGCTGTGGCTACCTGGTTGGCCTCAGCGGTTGCGGTCGCTTCAGTGGCGATCGCAGCGGTACTGACGACTGATGATAGCCCCAGAATTGCCGGGGATACTAGAAGTAAATTCCAAAAAGTTCTGTTCATTTTCCTCACACCTTCACACTCTATTCAACTCGATTCAACTCGATTCAACTCGATTCAACTCGATCGGCAATGCCCAACTGATACTTTTTGTGGTTCATTGCCTGTTGACATTGACACTCCTCGACTATCAAGGTACGAGGATTCTTGGGCTGAATCGTGCCTCTACCAACAATGTCAGTTTTGGTCTTACAGTTTCATGTCTAGTCCGACTACACCTTTTACAGCAAGCACTCTTACGGACTACTCCCCAAGCGTAAATTCGCGTGTGTCCCACGCTATTTGATTTTTATTTGCTCTTACCGTGTGGATTTGGTTTTTACCATTGACGGTTAAAGATTTTGAGATCGCGGAGTAGGACGTTCAACCTGTTTCCTCACGTTCTCACGGTCAGCAACCTACGAATACTATAGCAGAAAGCCGTCGAGGGAAGGACGGGGTTTTAAACCCAAATTTCTGATAACTGACAGAATAGAACCTATCGATAACTGTTGATTCACAGTAGGCGTGTATAGTTCCTGCTTGAACGTAGAAGGCTGGCCCTTTTTACAGCCCAGACCCCAATTTAGGTCAAGCCCACTTTACACTACGGCTGATTATACCATCACTTGCTAATTTCATCTCTCGATCGCCAGACTTGCTGGAGTTGCTTTCTCCGACAGGGCGATCGACAACCAGTGGTATGGGTTAGACCACAATCGCCTCAAACTGACAAATACTGATAGTCCTTGCTTATGTCTGAGTTAACACACACTTATAGGTAGGATTAGGGCTGCTTGTCGCATTCCTTATACAGCTTTCGATCCTATTATGTCAAGCTTTTTAACCTAACTTTAAACCTCGCGGCCCGGACGGGGTTATTTTTGGGCCAGCAGTGGGGATCGGAAGGTTAAACGCTGCTAGATGCACCCGTGGGGGCAAAATTCCTGTCTTGACCAATGTGGGTGTTCTGATGCCCCCACCAGCCGAGACTTGCCAGCGCGATCGGCATTTTTGAGATTGCCGATCGGCTGGTTTAATTTGCCACTATTTTAACACAATTTTTTGTAGTCTGACAGCGGCAGCCGACTGAATGTCTGTTACCTAAAATAAAAGTTTTGCTCCCTCACTGCGAAGGAGTTTTACAGCCAGTTATTTTTTGGGCACAGCCGATGTCTTTCAAATCACCTTTTGTATGTGATTTATGCTACTGAACAAGAATCTATTGAGCCTCCAGTATTCTCGGACGCATCAACCCGGTCAAATAGACGAAAATACTTGCTTTGATGCGATCGCTCGCAGTAAAAAAACGGTGTATGAGAGTAAGGAGTGCCTCCAGGACTTTCCTCATTTGCTACTAACACAATAAATCAACGCCACTAATTATTAGAGGGCGATCGAACAACCTGTAGATTTGCAATGCACTCGACCTCGCTCTGGTATGTTACATTGAGGCGCAGCATCTATATTTTTTGACACCATCTATGACTTCGAGCAAAAGCAAACTGGGCTTATTGGTAATTATCTTATTGATATTAGGATTGTTTTTTCGCTTCACCAACATCGACAAAAAGTTTTATTGGTATGATGAAGTATTTACTTCCCTGCGGGTTTCGGGATACACGCAAACAGAAGTGCTGCATGAAATAAGCAGCGTTCAGTTCTTAGGGGCAAAAGATTTGATGAAATATCAGCGCTCCAATCCCGCAAAAAATTTTGGCGACACAGTTAAAGGTATTGCCATTGAAGAACCTCAACTGCCACCTCTATATTTTTTGGCAGTCAAGTATTGGGGAAAACTATTCGGTGATTCTCCTTTATCGACGAGAATTTTCTCAGTTTGGATGAGTTTGTTAGTGTTTCCCGCTCTGTACTGGCTGTGCCGAGAGTTGTTTCCAGCACCAGAAGTGGCGTGGATAGCCATGGGATTGGTAGCAGTTTCTCCCTTGCACGTGCTTTACGCTCAAGAAGCGCGTCCCTACAGTTTGTGGCCGGTGCTGATTTTAGTTTCTTGTGCGTCTCTGCTGCGAGCAATGCGCCTTCAAACTAAACTGAGTTGGAGCATTTACGCAGTGGCAACTATTCTGGGATTTTACACGCACTTGTTTAGCCTGTTAGTTGCCTTAGGACACGGAATTTATGTATGGGGAATGCAAGCTTATAGGTTTAATCGCAAGTCAGTTAATTATGTAATTGCAACTGGCTTGTCTTTTGTCGCTTTTCTGCCTTGGATGGTGATTTTAGTAATAAACAGAAAGGCGGCAAAGGAGGCGACACTTTGGGCAAATGGAGACAGTAGTTTGATGTCTTTGATTAATAATTGGAGCGGAAATATCGGTCGCGTTTTTTGGGATTTTGGGCTAACTTCTCAGGCTACCTCAATATATTTGATTGCCTTGATGGCAGCGACTTTGATTTTATTGGCAATCCTAGGGTATGCAGTTTATTTTCTGTGTTGTGATACAAAAAAACAGGTTTGGCTGTTTGTGCTGGCGTTGATGGCGGTGACAGCAGTGGCAGTGATGCTGCCAGATGTTATATTGGGAGGAATCCGATCGACTAAACCTCGCTACCTATTTCCGACTTATTTGGCGATGCAAATAGCTGTTGCTTACCTGTTAGCGACTAAAATTAGCGCGCTGGGCGTGCCAAGTTGGAAACGGCAGATGTGGAAAGTTCTGACAGTTGTACTGCTAACGGGCTCTGTGGTGTCAAATACTGTTAGTTGTCCAGCCGAGACTTGGTGGACTAAGGAATTGGGCCGGGAAAATCCTGCAATTGCTCGGAGGATCGATCGCGCTCCCAAGCCGCTGGTTGTCAGTGATATCTCGGAAGTCACTCTGGGAAATATACTGTCAATGAGTCATTTATTAGAGCCGAAAGTGATGTTGCAATTGGTGTTGATTGACCCCCAAGGGCGCAGTCAAGCTCAGTTGCTGAATCCACCCGCGATACCCAAAATTCCTAGCGGTTTTAGCGATGTTTTTGTTTACGGGCGAACGCAGAATTTTAGTGCTAAGCTGGCAAAAATGCACAACTCGAAAATAGATGTGCCGAAAAAACAAACAATCCAAATGTTGTGGGTTGGCAAGTTAGAAAAAGAGTGAGAGTTATGGAAGATTTTGGTATTATTATTGCCTGCTGCGACCAGGATTATCTGTTTGCTAAGGGTTGCTGTGCTAGCATTCGATATTTCCTGGGAGATGTGCCGATTTGTCTGTTGATTGACGGTACGTTTTCTGTGAGTGCTTTAGAAAAGTCCTACGGGGTACGAGTTATCGATCGCACAAACGTTTCCCAAGAGGTTCTCAGGAAAAGAAGTTTTGGTTGGGGCAAAACTAAAATGATTGCTTTCTGGGAAAGCCCTTGGTCGAATTTTATGGTTTTGGATGCCGATACGATCGTCTGGGGCGATGTTCTGAAATTGGCTAATTTTAAAGAATTTGATTTTACTGTAGACAAGCCTTGTTACGATTACTCGGATGCAGATGTTTCGGAATTTTTCTTTGATATTCCGGGCGTTGAAAAGCATTTCCCGATGTTTCGGTGGTCGGAATCGCGATCGAACTATTTCTGCACGGGTACTTTTTTTGCTAAACGCGGTGTTTTTAGCTTGGAAGAATACATAGAAATTTTAGATTTTACAGAGGCAAATCCGGGGATATTTAAGTACGGAGAAATGGGGTTTTTGAACTTTATGATTTTCCGGGCTGCTCAAGAAAATCGGCTGCGGGTGCAGAATGTCGATATGCAGTTGTTGGTGCCGGATTTTGACCAGGATTTGCTGAGAAAACGGTTTCCGGTGGCAGAAAACGGGCCTGCGGGCGATCGCCCTGAGGCTACTGTGATTCACTGGTGCGGGCCGAAGCCGACTTTATCGACATCTAAAGTTTACTCGGAACCGATGAATTTTTGCCGCCGCAAATGCCAGGAGGATGTTTGGCACCGCACGGGTTTGGCGGCCGAGATGTCGCTGCAAGTTGAGGATTTGCAGCGATCGATCTACGTGTACAAGAATAAGTTTAAGAAGAAGTTTCGGCAGTTGGTGCGATGGACCTGAAAAAATACCACAATTAAGTTTGTAGTAAGGACTTTAGTCCTTATATTATGTCCGGTAGATTACCGATAATCCAATTAGTTTGTAG
>NZ_JAEQCI010000057.1:0-41489 GCF_020738565.1 Microcoleus sp. PH2017_12_PCY_D_A
ATTTTGGCTAATTAGGACTAAAGTCCTTACTACGAACCTTGATTTGGGAACTTTTATTTTGGCTAATTAGGACTAAAGTCCTTACTACGAACCTTGATTGTGGGCGATGGACTAAAAAATCGTATAACCTATGGCAGAAATAGATCGAAATTGGCAAAATCAACCCTTACCTCAACCCCCAGATTGGCTGATCCAATCTGTCAGAAACCACGCGCCAGAACTCCCAGGAAATTATGCCGCTGCACTTCTATGGTATAGAGGCATTCAAAACCCGGAAGAAATACCAGGTTTCTTAAATCCCAAACTTTACCAACCAGCAAGTTTCTTTGAATTCGGACTAGAAATGAACTGGGCGATCGCCAGAATTCAGCAAGCAAGAAACAGCGCCGAAAAAGTAGCAATTTGGGGAGATTTCGACGCGGACGGCATAACTTCAACTTCGGTACTTTGGGACGGACTGGGAGAGTTTTTTACTCAAAATGACCAACTAACTTATTATATTCCCAATCGCTTAACAGAATCTCACGGTCTCAATATTCCGGGAATAGACGCTTTAGCAAAATCGGAAATTAGCCTAATTATTACTTGCGATACTGGCAGTACAAATATTGCTGAAATCGAATATGCTACAAGTCTAGGTATTGATACAATTGTTACTGACCACCATACATTACCGGACGATCGCCCGCCAGCAACGGCAATCATCAATCCCCGGTACTTTTCGCCTGACCACCAACTATTTAACCTGTCCGGCGTGGCGGTAGCCTACAAATTAATCGAAGGACTATATCACACATTGCCAGATATTCCGCAGCGACCGCTGACTGATTTATTGGAGTTAGTGGCGATCGGCTTAATTGCCGATTTAGTCCAACTTACAGGAGATTGTCGCTACCTAGCACAACTCGGCATCGCACAACTGCAAAAACAAATTGCAAATCCCACCCGTCCGGGAGTTGCAAAATTGCTCGAACTGTGCAAACGAGCGGGCGATCGCCCAACCGACATTTCCTTCGGCCTCGGCCCCCGAATCAACGCCGTCAGTCGCATTCAAGGGGACGCCAGCTTCTGCGTAGAACTCCTCACCAGCCGCGACAAAAAACGCTGCGAAGAACTAGCAAATCTAACCGAAATTGCCAACACCAGGCGCAAATCTTTGCAAAAAGATGTCGCCAAAGATGCAGCCGAAAAACTAGCGAAACTCGACCTATCAACCACCAGCGTCATCGTCCTCAGCGACCCGCAATGGCCCGTAGGAGTATTAGGATTAGTGGCGGGACAAATTGCCCAAGAATACGGCCGCCCGGTAATTTTATTCTGCACGGAAGGAAGCGAAGAAATCAAAGAAAGTATTCCAGAAACTAAATTTATAGATTCTTTTGACTCTGATTCAGAAACACTTTCTAAATCTAAAATCCCAAATTCAAAATCTAAAATTGCCCGCGGTTCTGCCCGTTCTGCAAATCACATCGATCTTTACCAATTAGTCAAAGACCAAGCGCATTTATTGGATAGATTCGGCGGTCATCCCTTCGCGGCCGGCTTGAGTCTCCCAGTTGAAAATATCCCGCTATTTACCGATGCGGTCAATCAGCAACTCCGACAACAATACAGCATAGATAGTTTTACAGCCGCACCTGTTCTAGCGGATTTGAAAATTAATGTCGCGGAATTAGGCAAAGAGTTGTTTCAAGAACTAAAATTGCTTGAGCCCTGCGGTATGGGCAATCCCGTACCAAAATTGCTGATTGAAAATTGCTGGTTTAAGAATATCTACAATAGAAATATTAAAGATTCACAGGGAAAAGAAGTGAAGTATATCAAAACTTCTTTTGAAATTTGGGATGAATCAACTCATGCAGGATTTCCCGGCATTTGGTGGGGACATTACCGAGATGAAGTTCCCGAAGGGCGGTGCGATGCGACTGTCGAACTCGATTTCAATACTTATACGTCGAACTATGAAGTGCGGTTGATAGCAGTGCGGGAACGCACGGATGACAAACAAGTTAGTTCGCAGACTAAAATAGATTGGATATTGGACTGGCGCAATAGAAATAATAATAATCAAGATGATGAAGAGTTATTAGCAGTTAGTACAAACTTGGAATCTGAAATGCCGATCGACAATCTAGCTTATAATTCAACAATGCTCGATCGCGAAAACTCGATTATCCTCAAACAATGCCCCGCAAGCTGGGACGAATTGCGCGTCTGGTTTCGGCAAGCCCAGCACACTCAGAAAAAACTCGCGATCGCCTATACTTTACCTCCATTGGTACCGCCGCAGCAAATCTGCCAACAGCTAATCGGCATCGCCAAATACCTCAGCCGCACCAACAAACCCGTCACCAGACAGCAACTAAGCCAAAAACTCGCCATCAGCGACACGTCGCTGCAACTTGGATTCACAACATTAAAACATCTGGGTTTCAAAGTCAATTATCGCGATCGGGCTTTTCACATCACCAGACAACCCGAAACCAGAGAAATCGGAGTTCACACCTCTAGCCCCTCAACTCAATTCTCAGTGCCAAATTCCCCCAGCGCCTCCCGTTATGCAGCGCAATTCCTAGCAGCAGTCTGGGAAGAACAATTCCGGCGAAAATATTTCTGTGAAGTACCTCTTTCTACCATTGTGTCGATCGCCCGAGAGACCGTTTTCCAAGAAGATTATACAGACACTCTCTTCTAATTGAGACCTTCCACTTTTTTCCGTAATATCAAATCCGATTGCATCCTCCTGTATTCATCTCTATCTTCTCTCTCTGTGTCCTCTGTGTTCTCTGCGGTTAAATCACCTGACGATACAACCGGAAACGATATAACAGGCTTTCGGGCCTCTTCCACCAATCGAATCAGTTTTTTGTCAGGCAAGCAGGGAAAATCTTAAATAGGAAATACTTCCAGACTGTACTCAATTTAAATTATATATCTCAATCATCTCCCCCTCTCCCCCTCTCCCCCTCTCCCATTCTCCCCCTCTCCCCCTCTCCCATTCTCCCATTCTCCCCCTCTCCCATTCTCCCATTCTCCCCCTCTCCCATTCTCCCCCTCTCCCATTCTCCCATTCTCCCCCTCTCCCTCGCAGGGCTGATTCCTGACGCGGATGCCACATCTCAGTTTTAAGAAATATCTTAGTTCTGAATCGATGCCGATAAAATAAGGCATAGGGCAATGGGAGTTATCTGTTGCGAGTCACGCCCAAAACTCATAACTCATAACTTACACCCCAAACCCAAAACTCCCCCACCGCTTTCACTCGATCGCACATCTCCAATATAAAACCCCTATGCTCCTCTGTCCCCGCTGCCAATTTGAAAATCCCAATCTAAACAAGTTTTGTCAACAATGCGGAAATTCCCTAACTTACAAAGCTTGCCACCAATGCGGAACCCAAGTCGCTGTTAGCGCCGAATTATGTCAGAATTGTGGCGTCACAACAGGTCAAGTGTGGCGGGCGATTATCTGCGGTCGATCGAACTTTCCAGCAGTCCAGCTAGAGCAGTCAACCATACCATCAGCCGAGCTTACACAAAAAACCGACAATTTTCCAGAAACCCGATCGGCCCAAAACTCTCCCCAACCGATCGCAGACCACATTAAAACAGAAATCACCGCCGATTCTCCACAACTTGATGCGGCCGAATCCAGCAGCCCAGAAATTAAAGGTGCCCCAATCGTCCTAGGGGCGATCGCCACCGAATCCTTTCAAACAGACCAAAAAAGCTCTAACACAGCACCAGACGGCGAAATAACCCCATCTGAAAACAATTTCACAACCGCACCACAGCCAGAAACCGACAGCCCCGAGGGCGCATCTCCCCCATCCCCAGAAATCCCCCTCCCCTATTCAGAATATTTAATCCCTTCCCAGCCCGCAGGAGCTTATCTAGACAGCCAGCAGCGCTACCAACTCCTAGAAACCCTGCCCGCGAGAAAACCCTCCGACACAGTAGCAGTAACAGTATTAGACTGTCAGCCGCTGCAAATGTCACCCCTCAAAGCAATGCTAGCAGCCAACTCTGCCAGCGTCGCCAAACGCACCTCCCCCTACACCGCAGCAATCAAACCCGGAGAAAATGCGACCAATGGGGCCTTAGCAGAGCTTTGCCAAGGCATAGCTGAACCTTATCTCGCACTGCGGTGGCAATTCTCTCACAACCTGCCAGTCATTCACGATAGCTGGTCAGACAACCAACAAGCCGTGCTGCTGCTAGAAGACTGTTCGCAATGGCCGCTGCTGGTAGAACGGTGGAGTCAACCCGAAACCTCCATCCAGCAAATTGTCTACTGGCTGCACGAAATGACCGAACTCTGGGCAGCCCTGGAACCCTGGCGCTGCCGCCAAAGCTTGTTGGAACTGACAAATTTGCGGGTCAATCCCGACTCTTCCTTTTCCTTTGCCTCTTTGCGGTTGCAATACCTCTACCCCGAACCCGCCGGCTCAAACCTGCAACTAATAGATTTGGGGCAATTGTGGCAGGCGATATTTAATCAGTCCGATCGCACTCAGTTTGGCGCATTGCTCGAACTGCTGCAACAAATGTACAGAGGCGAGATTAACACCATAGAAGAATTGCGATCGCGCCTAGAAACCGTTCCCCTAGAACTCCAACCCGCACCTCCACCAACCTTAACGCCCACCCGTTTCCAAACAGACATCCCCGACAACTCGCCCCCCGAAGTTGTTGGCGAAGTCTTAACCCAGCCCATGCCCGTCCAGATTTACAGTTTAGAAGACGCAGGCCTCACCGATGTCGGCCGCACCCGCGAGCACAATGAAGACTTCTTCAGCATCTGGACTCAACTCAACAAACTCGAAACCTCCTTCGGTCGCATCTTTCAAACCAAAGGGCTTTACATTCTCTGCGACGGGATGGGCGGACATGACAGCGGAGAAGTAGCCAGTCAATTAGCCGCTGAAACCCTCAGAGAATTCTTTCAAACCAGTTGGGAAAATCAACTACCCGAGCCTGATACCATTCGCCAGGGAGTGCTGCTAGCCAACAAAACCATCTTTGAAATCAATCAAAAGGACGGTCGCTCCGGCAGTGGCCGCATGGGTACAACCCTAGTCGCAGTCTTAGTTCAAGACACCAAATTCGCCGTTGCTCACGTCGGCGACAGCCGTCTTTACCGACTCCGAAAGGGACAGACACTCGAAAAAATAACCTCAGATCACGAAGTAGGCCAGCGCGAAATTAAGCGCGGGGTTGACGCGGAAACTGCTTATTCCCGTCCCGACGCCTATCAACTAACTCAAGCCATCGGCCCGCGAGACGGCAATTTTCTCAAGCCTGACGTGCAGTTTTTAGACTTGTGCGAAGATACTTTATTGATTTTGGCCTCCGACGGTTTGACAGATAATGATTTGTTAGAAACTCACTGGCGTGACACTCTCGAACCTCTGTTCAATCCCCAAGCTAATCTCGATGAGGGAGTTGCTGAGTTGATTGAACTGGGCAACAAACGCAACGGTCACGACAATATCACGGCAATTATCATTCGGGCGCAGGTAGGCCCATTTCGATTTTAGAATTTGGATGCAGCCAAATTGTTTAAAGGCGGTGGCGGAGATCGTTAGATTTAAACCTGGAATTGTTGCATGGCAAAGGAAGATTAACGTTGGCATCCGCAATCAAAAACTTGTTCGGCTTGCCGCGATATTCAAGTAATGTCATTAAAACAACCAGTTTTTGATTGTGAATGTTGCAGTCTGTCGATCGATCGGGACTTAAACGCAGCCATTATTTAATTTCTCATTCCCATTATATCATGTCCGATCGATTGACCCCAATAAGCAAGGTTTGATCGTTTGGACTTGAGTCCGCAGCATAAAGCGGACTCAAGTCCAAACGATCAAACCGTTTTTGTGATGGTAATCAACCGGACATGATATTATCGGCGAGTCAAGACACGTTGTTCTGAATTGACCCTGTAGACTAGAAATAGCCGCCTACCTAGAAAGCAGCAGGAAATAAGTTTCTTATGTGTCGTAGATATCAGTATTGTCAACTTTGTATCAATTTTATGTGGCAGATTAATCACATCAATCTAAAATGCTGCTGACTCTTTTAGATCCAGAAAACAATACCCCCCTGCAACAGTGGAGTTTCGAGAAGGAGTCCATTGTCCGCATCGGCCGGTCTCCTGAAAATCACGTTGTGATTCCCAATGCTTTGGTGTCGCGGGATCACGTGGAATTGCAAAGAGTTAAAAGCGGTGCTAACCGCCAGTGGTACTTAGTCAATTCCGGGACAAATGGCACTTTTGTTAACGGTGCTCTGATGTCTCAGGGTTGGATATCCGACGGTGCCCTGATCCAATTGGCGCGGGGCGGCCCAATTCTGCATTTCCAAGTTATCACTATTGAATTCGGCGGCAAAATTGAGCCGATCCCTACCTTTAACGCCGCCACACCGCGGTGTACCCACGCGGGAAATCCGCCTGCTAATTTATTCTGCATCCACTGTGGGGAACCGATTAAAGTCGATCGCACAATCCGCCACTACCAAGTGCTGCGAACTTTGGGCCAAGGCGGTATGGGAACAACAACTTTAGCCTGGGATCGGCAGAAAGCCAGAGATCAACAACCGGGAAGTTCTCCCGCAGCTTCTCTGGTAGTTCTCAAGGAAATGAATGCTGACATGGCTCAAATAGTCAAAGCTCAAGAACTGTTTGAACGTGAAGCTAAAACCCTCAAAGCGCTCCACCATCCAGGGATTCCTCAGTTTTTTGACTTTTTTGTCGAAGGTGGCAAAAAATATTTGGTGATGGAAATGCTCCACGGCGAGGATTTAGAAAAACGCATCTACAACCGAGGGCCTGTTGCTCCCCAACAGGCGATCGAGTGGACGATCCAAACCTGTGAAATTTTGGACTACATTCACTCTCAAAAACCCCCGATCGTCCACCGGGATATTAAACCTGCTAATTTGCTAGTGCGCCACCGCGACAATCGCATTACAGTGCTGGATTTTGGCGCCGTTAAAGAAATCGGCACTCCTCCGGGCACTCGCATCGGCGTTGAAGGTTACACCGCACCAGAACAAGACCGGGGACAGCCTCTTCCTCAGTCAGATTTATATGCTATTGGGCCGACTTTGATTTTTTTGCTGACAGCCCAAAGCCCTCAAAAGTTTTACGGAAAAATTGCTAGAGGTTACGGGTTTAAACTCGATAATATTCCGACAATCGCCCCGAAGTTGCGGGAGGTCATTGTGCGAACCACCGCAGCTAAACCTGGGGATCGCTTTCAAACTGCTCAACAATTAGCTAGAGCTTTAGCAGCTTGCCTTTAACAGAAGTCATTAGTCATTAGTCATTAGTCATTAGTTATTAGTTATTAGTCAGTAGTCCTGTTGTCAGTAGTCAGCAGTCAGCAGTCAGCAGTCAGCAGTCAGAGGGAAGACTTTGGTGTCTGGGAGAAATTAAAAGCCGATCGGCTAAATTCTCTAAATAAATTTTCCGTGGCTAACTTCTTCCCTCTTCCTCTTCCCTCGGGCCTCTTCCTAGTGACACCATTTAAAAAAAATAATGCAACTGCTTTGCCCCTGTGCCCAACCCTTAGTTTATCAGTCATTGCCAATTATTTAATCGAAAATCCCCAATCGAAAATTGTATGACGAATGACGAATGACAGCGGACTTTTTCCTTCTGACTAACGACTAATGACTAATGACTGCTGACTGCTGACTGCTCCTGTGTTATTCCTCGTCCCAAGCTTCTACAGCTATCAACTCGCTCACGGGGTCTTGCATAGAAAAATCAAACTCTAGGAGTTGCTGTTTCCAGTAAGGCCATTCATCCCCATAAAGCAGAGCTATTTTCCAAATACTGTCTGTCGGCTTGATAATGCCAGACGTGACGAGAGAATGCACCTGACGTTGGAACTTAACCATCGGCTGTATAACCTGCTGGCTCATAATACCTCTTGAATTGTTTAAATCTTGTGTAATTACCACTTCCCAGCGCACACTTTTTACCGCAGTTTCGCCAAGAACAGTCTCGCCAAGATACGTGTAGATTTTTGTCGGGAAGCTACATATTCAACTTGTATCTTAACACAGTTCATTTTGACAAGGGGCTATAAGCAGGACTGAAGAGTCAAGACCGACTGCAAAGAATTAATCATCTTTGGAATGTCCCGCTATATGCTGTCGATCGGCAGTAGGAGGTTGACCTCCTCGATTATTTCCACATAATAGCAGATGCAATGGCTGCTGAAGGCTGGTTTTTGACAAGGCTGAGGTTCCGAGAAACTGCAATTACTGCTTGAGCGCTGCTACAGCTTAATTTCCGCTTTCGGGCGAGTAAACTAAACCCCACGCACTTGTTTCAGCTTCAACGCTGGCTTTGCTGTAAGAGGGGAGTCCGATCCGCCATCTACCTAATTATAACTCAATACAGTTTACTTAACACTATTTATGCGCCGGAGATCCCCCTCGCATCCCCCGATCCCTTGGGGGACGAAAGAGAGCATTCTTGCCCCACCCCCTACTCCCCTTTTTTAAGGGGGGCTAGGGGGGATCTCTTAAGTAAACCGTATTGAATTATAACTCTATTGACGGCAAAGGTGGTCAAAAATTGTTGGATACTGTTGATCGGCATCCCCGCGACTGTCGATCGACCATTGTAGACCGCCCGACACAGGCGCGCAAGTAAGTTCCCAACCCATCGTCCTAAATCTCAAATCTCAAATCTAAAATTGTATGACTTGGAAAAGGCGACACATTCTCACTCTGGCTGATTTTACCTCCGACGAATACGACACGGTGCTGCAAACTGCCGCCAGTTTTCGGGAAGTGCTCGGCCGCCGCACCAAGAAAGTGCCCGCCCTACAGGGTCAAGTGGTCGCGAATTTGTTTTTTGAACCTTCAACCCGGACTCGCAACAGTTTTGAGTTGGCGGCGAAGCGGCTGTCGGCGGATACGCTGAATTTTACCCCAGGCAGTTCTTCTCTGACGAAGGGGGAGACTATTCTGGATACGGCTAAGACTTATCTGGCGATGGGAACGGATTTGATGGTGATCCGGCACGAACAGGCTGGAGTTCCCAGTACAATTGCTTCAGAAATGGATCGCTTGGGTTCGAGAGTCAGCGTTCTCAATGCTGGAGACGGCCAGCACGAACACCCGTCGCAAGGTTTGCTAGACTTATTTACTATTTGTTCTTTGTTAGATGCCGAACGTCCGCGACTGGAACTTTTAGCGGGCAAAAAAATTGCTGTGGTGGGGGATATCTTGCATTCCCGGGTAGCGAGGTCTAATATTTGGAGTTTAACGGCTTCGGGGGCTGAGGTTCATTTAGCCGGGCCGCCGACTTTGTTGCCGCTGTTGTTTGCTGAGTGTGGCAATGGTAGGGAAGGTAAGTTATTTTTGCACTGGCAGCTTGAACCTGCTTTGGTCGATGCTGATTTTGTGATGACTTTGCGGCTGCAAAAGGAACGGATGAGCCAGCATTTGCTGCCGAGTTTACGAGAGTATCATGCTTTGTATGGAGTTACGCGCGATCGGCTGAAACTCTGCAAGCCGGATGTGAAGGTGTTGCACCCAGGCCCGGTCAACCGCGGCGTGGAAATTAGCTCGGATTTGATGGACGATCCGCAATTTAGCCTGATTTCTCAGCAAGTTACCAGCGGCGTAGCGGTGCGGATGGCCTTACTGTATTTGATCGGTGGCGGTAAAGTTTAGCTAGACAGGCGGGAATCCCCGCGTCCATACCCGATCGAGGGTTGGCGTGGGATGAAAGCTGTGTAAGCTGACGATTGCACCTGCTCACAAGACGCTCTTGTCGTAGCCTGCGGGAGATGCGCGGGTGTATGATGATGCGAACAAATCCCTTGCACTTGCCAATGTTTTCAGCTACAATATTCTTAGAGCAATCAAAGAAGTAATCTAAGTTTCGTGTTAAAAGCTGTCAAAGTCCGAATCTATCCTACCGTTGCCCAGCAAGTACACCTGGCTCAAGCTTTTGGTTGTGTTCGTTGGGTCTGGAATCAGTCTTTGGCTACGATGACAGCGACCTATCAAGAGACTGGTAAGGGCGTTACAGCTATGACAATGAAGAAGTCCATACCTGTGTGGAAAGCTGAATTTGAGTGGTTGTCTGAGTGTTACTCACAATGCCTTCAACAGTCAGTTTTGAATCTGGGCGTGGCTTTTGGCAACTTTTTTGATGGTCGATCCCTGTACCCAACATTCAAGAAACGCCAAGGAAAACAATCTATTCAATACCCTCAAAACGTTAAAATCTTGAGCGATCGTGAGATTAAGTTCCCTGGTAAATTGGGTGTGGTTAAAGCCATAGTTCATCGGGATATTGAAGGCAAAGTTAAAACTGTGACTTTATCCAAAAATCCTGACGGCAGATATTTTGCTTCGATGCTATTAGATGATGGGACTGAATCGCCAGAATCCAGTAGTGATGGGAATATAATTGGGATAGATCTAGGTCTAACTGATTTTGCGGTGACATCTAACGGCTCTAAATATCAACATCCTAAAGCAACCCAAAAACATGAAAAGAACCTAGCTCGTAAGCAGAAAAAACTAGCTCGTAAAAAGGATAAGACGACTAACAAAAGTCGCAAAGCAAAGCTGGCGGTAGCTAAGGTTCATTCTAAAATCAAAAGAGTCCGCGAGGATTTTCTACACAAACTATCGCGCAGGATAGTAGACGAAAACCAAGTCATAGTAGTAGAAAATCTGGCAGTGAGAAACATGGTAAAAAATCATTGCCTAGCCAAGGCAATATCCGATGCTGGCTGGGGAATGTTCTGCACTATGCTTAAGTACAAAGCCGAAATGGTGGGCAAGATTTATCTAGAAATAGGTCGATTTTTTGCCTCAACTCATCTTTGCTCGAATACCTTGAAGCCATTGCCAAAAATGGATCTGTCTGTGCGTGCATTTGATTGCCCGCACTGTAAACAGCGACATGACAGAGATATCAACGCGGCGATAAATATCAAAAATGAAGGCTTGCGCGTACTGACGTTGGGAACCAGCGTTATTGCTCCTGAAGGCTATGTAAGACCAAAACAGTATGGGCGTAAGTCTACTACTGTGGCGGCTGTGGTTGTTGAAGGGAGAAGCCCACACTCTACCCGATCGAGGGTGAGTGTGTGGTAGTTCACGTTGTCAGTTGTTAACGATATATAGCGGATCTAGCGAAAGATTCGCGGACGTTGTTGCCAAGAGAACCCTATACGTTTAAGGCTTATATAAGCTGTCAGTCATACCTCATCTTTTTGAGAAAGGCTATAACTTTGGATCTTCGATTATTTGTCACCATCAAGGGCCTCATGAAAAATAATCGTTACCAAAACCAGCTTGGTAACGATTCAAACTCTTTCTAGAAATGTAAATTACTCTAGTTAAGAATTAGTCAAGCCACGCAGTAGAAACCCAGCCCCCACCTGCAAGTTTAGCCCAGCCGTGCTTGTAATGACCGGTCAATTTCACATTGTCTCCATTGTGTAACTTGCCGATGATATGAGAACAGCGACTGGCCCGGTGGCGGATATTCAGTCTGCCACCATTGGTGGCAACTTCGGCGTAGCTGTGATGGCTGCGACCGCCGCCGCAGCGCTTGTAGTGGCAACCTGCCTGTGCTTCGCCACTCACACTCAGAATAGACAGGGCTACTGCCAGACCTGCAACGCCTACCACGGCAGATTTAGGAATTTTCAATTCCAGTTGGAGCTCGGACTCTGGAGATTCATAAGCAACAAAAGAGTGGCTCAATGCTAGTGCTTCCATAGTTTCCTCGTGATTGTGATTAACGTTTTTTCGTGCAGACTCATTTTATACTCCCCATGCCTAAAGGCGAAGGGATTCTTGACAAATCCGAATCTGGATTTTTACTCGTGGCTATCAAGTCGCCCCTACCCGCTCAGTTTAGATTTCTCCAAACATTGCGTATAGTTTTTTGACGCTTTCAGACCATCGCTAGCCGATCGCTAGCCAACAGATATGCTACGCTCTACAACCTGCCATTATTTGCCCTTTAACTATTCCGAATCTTCTTGGGTCGGATAGGTCAGTTGCCGGGATTTCTCCGTACTAGGATGTTTCAACACGTAGATGGTTTCTCCTACTTGCTTTGGTGACTTTAACACAACTATTTCGATTAGTGTGTAAAGAAATATTCAAGAGGGTTGAAACCGCAACGGAATTTTCCCGGTGTCGGTAGCCCGGGGCTTGCATCTGGTTCTTTGGTAAGAACAGGCGCAAGAGGTTGTTACCGTCTTGCTTTTGCCGAGTATAGGCCTGCTTTGGCTCAACTCTGCACAGGTACATCATGTCATTTAAGTAGCTTGGTGGAGCAAAAAATAAATAAAGTTTACATTTTCTGCTGAAAATTTGGACGGCGCCGATCGCGATGAGGGTAGAATTCAACTTAACTGTGTCATTCAAAAGGGAACGCAGTCATCGCTTTGAGTTGGAGATAGCTGACAGCGACTTGGGCATGATACTGCTTATTTTGGTGTGGTTACTGATTGAGTTGCTACAGCCAGATCGACTGTTCGATCGCACAAGTCTCGTACTCACCTTCCTGCACCGTGTGAATTTGGTTCGTGTGAGTTATATTGACCCGATCGCACTGTTACAGCCCTTCGGGGCCATCGACATCTTGCTAAAGATTGACCTTTGTGTATCCATGACAAAGATGCAAGATCGATCGCTCGCAACTTGATTTGTGTCAAGATCGATCGAGTTCTCTCGCACCATTTCTTTTGTAATGAACTCTCTTTCTGCACTCTCGACCGGCACAATTCCTCAACGGAATAGTAAAGACAGTTTTGCCATTACCTTAGCTCCTTTGTCTGTGGAGGAAATCTACACTTTGGCAGATGACCCAGCGAACGGAGCAGTGGTAATGATGAGCGGTACAGTCCGCAACCAAACTGACGGTCAAGCTGTAGTTTCCCTAGAATATCAAGCCTACGAACCGATGGCGGTGCGAGTATTCCAGCAAATCGCTACAGAAATCCGCCGCCAGTGGCCTGATGTCAATCGGGTCGCCATTCACCACCGCGTCGGACACTTGCAGGTAGGGGAAATCAGCGTAGTGGTGGCTGTGGGCTGTCCCCACCGGGGCGAAGCCTTTGCAGCTTGCCAGTACGCTATAGATACGCTCAAACACAATGTACCGATTTGGAAAAAGGAACATTGGGCAGACGGTTCTAGCAGTTGGGTTAGTATTGGAGCGTGCGAAGTTACCGGTCATTAGTTAGAAGTCGATCGCAGTTTCCGAGTGCAGGAACCAATCGCGATCGGGCAGCGTCAAAAACTGTGGAATGTTCGATGAGCCAATTCCACACATGAGCGAATTTATTTCCGTGTCCTGGTCTGCGGTTGTGGCGACCGTTCAAAGAGTGCAATTGCCATCCGAAAAACTGTCTAATTATGACTTAGTGTTGCGGTGTCAGGAAGGAAATCGACCTGAGAGCACTGCCTTTGCAGAACTTTTGAAGCGGTATCAGTCCCACGTAGACAGGGTTTTGTATCACCTGGCCCCTGACTGGCAAGACCGAGCAGACTTAGCTCAGGAAGTCTGGATTCGAGTCTATCGCAATATTAACCGCTTGCAAGAGCCTGTTAAATTTCGGGGCTGGCTGAGCCGCATCGCCACTAATTTGTTTTACGATGAGTTGCGGAAGCGCAAGCGGGTGCGAACTCCGCTGTCGCTGGACGTACCCCGCGCTCTGGAAGATGGGGAGATTGATTGGGAACTTCCGGCCGACAGTCCCGGGCCTGATGAAGATTTGACAACCAGAGAATTTTACGAGCAGTTGCGAGTGGCGATCGCAGATTTGCCGGAAGTATTCCGCACGACAATTGTGTTGAGAGAAATTGAAGGTTTAGCCTATGAGGAAATAGCCGAAATGACCGGAGTTTCTCTGGGAACGGTCAAGTCAAGAATTGCTAGAGCTCGCCAAAGGTTGCAGTTGCAATTGCAAAAATATCTCGACGGTCATTAGCAAGAGTGATTTCCGAGGCGGGTCAGTTAATTTTAGATTTTAGATTTTAGATTTTAGATTTTAGATTGAAGAATTAAAGTCTAAAATTAGGGGCGATCCGGGACTAGAGTCAGCGACTTATATCCGTTGTTGGGTCTGGTAAAGAAGATTTGGTGAAGTTTGCTGTGACATCAAAGCTTCTATTTTACAATATAAATAAGCAGTAAATCATTCTAATAGCCAACAGGTGCTGACGCTAATTTTACAAGTGGTGTGAAATATGAATTCTAAATTTGAATCGGATAAAAATCAGAATCATCAAGGTATTGGGGATTCCCTCGCCCAAAGTCAAGGTAACAACAGTTATCCCCAAGGGAATGTAACTACTATGATGCGCGATCGCTTTGAATTGCTAAGTGCCTACATCGATGGCGAAGTGACGGCGGCAGAACGCCGGGAAGTTGAGGGATTGCTGACAAATGACCCCACGACGAAGCGTTTGTACTCGCGACTGATGATGATGCAGCAGGCTTTTGGGTCAATGCCCGTACCTGCTGCGGAACAATCTGCACAGGATTTGGCTGCAAAGATTGTGCAGGGGGAGAAACGCCAGACGAAACGGACTTGGGTTTTGGGTGGAGGTGCGATCGCAGCTTTGTTGATTGCAGCAGTGGCTGGTGTCGCTGGCAGCCGTCAATTGTTTGCTCCCCAGTTTGCTACATCCCCCGTTCCTGCTGAATCTGACGGTTTGATTGTGGCTTTGAACGAGCCTGTACTGGAGATTGTTAATCCCAACGATTTGATGCTTGGGGTGAATGCACCGGTGATGGATATTCCGAAAGCTGTAGCAAGCCCTCACAAGTCATTGCCCAAAGCGCAGTAAAATTCTTGTTTTGAGCAATAACGGAAGTTGTTAAGCTCCCTAAAAAGGGGGCTTTTTGCATTTATTCCAAAATTTTCAACGTGGATGCATCCTTTTACAATCTCTCATTCTTCCCAATTCAAGCGCAAAACCGTGCAGAAAGCCTTGAAAGTATTGGCTTTAATGGGTTCTTGTCCTCCTAAAAAACGCCTCGAAGTTGGCAGCCAGAGGCCGTCGGCATAGGGCTTGCGGGCCTCTGTCCAAGCGCGATCGCCCTCTACCCTCTAACTCTTGAGTCGCTTCTACTAGCGATCGGGGGTCTTCTATAGTGCATCCCCTCTCACTTCTAGCTTGCTTAATTCTTTCTCGTCCCTCAGAAGAGGCTTTGAGGGTCGTCATTGTATAATTTACTTATTTATTTGTCAATGTCAGTTTTCGAGCAGTTTAGCGATGGCCAACTGAGTTTGTCAAGACGCGAGCAACCAAGAGACAATGATAAGGACAACAACGGGAGCATCCCCATTTCGTAAAAACCGTTCGTTTTTTGTGCTTGAGTGCGATCGTCCCTCACAGCTAAGCCTGTATATGCCAAATTGGCTCTATATTTCCAGGGATCGAGATGTTCGCACTCCAGCCAAAGAAAGCCACTCCTTTTTTAACTAAAAAATTACCCATTAAATAATGACAAAGGATAGCAACCAAATGAGAGATAACATGGATGAAATTCCGTCAGGTGGGATAGGCATAAAAGTCCTTGGCAAAATAGCCGATGAGCTAAGCTATACCCCCACTTCTGACAGTCGAAACTGTTTGTTCCTGATGAAACATTATCAGCCCCAAGACAGCACTAAAGCTAGTGGTGTTAAGCGACCGAGCGATGTTTTAAATAAATGGTTTCAAAAACAACGAGATACCCAATCCGAGGCCAGTTCAAACCAGCCACTTCAAAAAATCAGCCTTACGAGCAATTCTGATATCAAGGCGGTTGCTAAAGTTTTAACTTGGGTCGATCAATTAGAGGCTCTACCGATTCCAGAAGCAGTTTTTCACCAATGGAAACTTGCCACAATCGAAGGATTTACAAATGCTGTTCGCCATGCTCACAAAGACCTGCCATTAGCAACTCCAATCGAGCTAGAAATAACAGTATTTCCAGCTCGCCTAGAAATCAAAATCTGGGATTATGGGAAGCCCTTTGACTTGGAAGCGAAATTGCAAGGAGAATTGGCAGAAACAAGTCCGTTTAGCTGGAACGAGCTGGGATTTACCCTTCGCTAACATGACTGTACGCACGGGTGGCCAGAAACCGGGTTTTTTTACAAAAAGATACGTTGTAACCTGCATATAGCACTTCTCAAAAAGGTGAGGTACGTTGTTGGGCTTCCTAAGGATTCAGGTCTAAAAACTTGCGGCTCCAACGATTGTCTAGCAAGGGTTTTAGGGCAAAATAAGGGTTTTTGTCTTTCGCGATAGATTATCAATAAACGGCGAAAAATGACAGTTTTTTGCGGTTTATTGAGAATAGAGATTGATTTACGATGGAGATCCAAATCTAAAGTCTTTGCCCAGCAAGGAGTTATGTTACCTGAATCCTTACAAGTTAACAGCGATGGAATTTAAGATATTGCATTTTTTGGCAAGTCATCCGGGTGAATCTTGGAGTCGCCAACAAATAATCGAAAAAATCTGGGGTTGGAAATCCAATTGCACATCCGAAGAGCGAGTTGTGGAGGTGCATATCGGCCAGATTCGCAAGAAAATGGCTAAAGTCGATGCCACTGTGCCAAATTTTATTCAAACTGTTCGGGATTACGGTTACAGGTTCGATCCCAATATGCGATCGGAAGACCGGGCGGTTGAAACCGCGTCGATACACACAAAACCCGGATGGTGCGCGGGTTGAAGAATAAGAAAACGACCGTTTTATCTTATTTTGTCAAAAACCGATTTTCCCACGTCCCATCGGGCAGCCAGATGCCTCTTAGAGCACGAACGCGATCGGGTAACATAAAGTATGCCCAAGCCGTGCCCAAGGGTTTGAGGTGTCGATCGCAGATTTCGATTTCTTCCCGCTGATATTCGTTTTCCGTCGGTTCCCGCAGCGGATGATAGTCTTCAAGCCTGTCTAAATCGTCCAAAATAGCGGAATTTGCGAAACAGAGCAGAAAACCGCAGACAGTGCCCTCTCCGGCCACCATTGCAGGATAGCCGATCGGCAGTGCAAAAAGTTGACCGCGGGCGATCGCGGGCAAAGCATCCACAACCTTTCCCTCGCAGTAGCGCAGATAGTTGCACTCCCCCGGTTTGAGAGTGCCGTAGACAAAGACTTTCATCTGGCGCGGGCCTAACCGCTAGTTTTTGCTATATTAGATGCCTAATAGTTTAAGTCTCGCGGGCGATCGCGACCGCAATCTTGATAAATTTCGTTGTTTACCCTTTCTTATAATTCATGACTCTAGCAGTTAGTTTTATTGCTTTTAGACTTGGGCCTTTGTACTTGAGCTCTTTTTTGCCCGCTTTGGACGGCCTGTTTTCGACTCAAGGGATCATGGTGATGCTGCTGGCCGCCTATGCGGGGGCGATGTGGATGTTTCTCACCAGTGCTCCCAAGGTACACACGGTGATGGTATCGGATCTCGCACAAGCCAGGGAGTTCTATGAAGGTATGCTAAGCCTCCCCGTAGCAGAAGTGCCGCTGCATTACTACTACAATTACGAGCAAACCTTGGGAACAACTGGTATCGATCCGCTGTATTTGTCGCCGAATGTCGGGAGGGGAACGAGTTCTCAAACGATGGCGAGTCCCGAGGGTTTGTGGTATCAGTTGATGAAAAATACCCAACTGCACATTATTAGCGGGGCTGGTGTAGGGGAAAAAAATCGCGAACGTCATGTTTGTTTCGATCGCGATTGTTTGGATCAGCTATTGATGAGAGTGCAAACTCGCGGGATTAGTTATAAAATTCGCCGGGAAAAGCCGCTTAATTTCTTGGTTAAGGATTATGACGGCCGCGTGATTGAAATGGCTGAGGTTAGTAATTAATTGCGATCGATTTTAGACATTTCTAACAACTATTGTAGGGCAGGTAAAATATCTGCCCTTTGCTTTTTTTTCAAATGTGCGGGCGATCTAGATTGTCAACTTTCTAAGTTATACCAAATGCAAATTAACATCTGACACAGGGCCACAGCCATAGTTAAAACCAACGCAGGTATTTTAATTGTCGAAGAAAACAATAGTTTTTATAACTTACCGGGTGGTGGAGTACACCAAGGTGAATCACGGGAAGCAGCCGCAATTCGATAACTGAAAGAAGAAACAGATTTGGATGCTGTTTCCGTGCGATTTCTCTTCGAGCATTTTGGCAGGATACACTCTGTTAACAATCGACAGTGCCAAAATCATCATGCAGTATTCTTCATCGAGGCTATTGGCACTCCTGAACCCAATGATGGCATCTCGCAAATCCGTTTTTATCAACCGAGCGATAATGTCAATATGGGTCGATGGGCAGGACAAATTATTGAGAAATATTTGGCATTAAAGCTAACAGCCTAGTGGCCAGCACTGCGGGATTTTAATTCTCTACATCGCCCAAAGATTGAGATAATTGCTGTTGGTTTTTCTTGCGTTTGAGTGCTGCAAAACCTGCAAATGCTAAAGCCGTACCAGCAACAGTCATCGGTTCGGGAACTGCTTCGGCAGCTATTTCACCAACTGCTCTGGCTGGGCCTGTATAAGTCACTGTACCTTGATAAGGTCTGTTAACAGTGGCAAAGTGATTGAGCGATTCATTAAGACGGCCGTAAATAGCATCAGTATAAGGATCGATCGTCAAATACAGACTGTCGGAAAGGTAATCTACAAGTATTATATCGAAGTACCTCCTTTCGTACCGATGGCGAAAACTATTTATTAGTGACGTAGTAGAGAAATTACTATTAGTCGATCGCCCAAAAGAAAGTCCCAAAAAATTCCCGTCGAGCAGGTATGCAGCAATCTCTACAAATTCTAGGCCAGGAGCTGCCCAAAAGCCAACCCCGCCTTGAAAATTTGATTTTTTTGCCGACTTAAGATTGTAAGAATCCGGCTTGTTTTCAGCATCGACAAAATTAAAAATGCCTTCTGATATAGGAACAATTTCTTCGCCGATGCCCGTGAGGGATGAGTTGTCAAACTTAAAGAAACCGCTGTAATTACCTGTAGTCCATCCGGTTGTGCTCGCCGTGAAGTTGTAGGTGAGAACTGCTGCTTGTGCTTTGGGGATTTCGGTAACTAATCCAGCCGCGATTGTCAATATAGTTCCGCTAATAATTCCGAATATTTTGTTGAGTCTTTGGTTGTTCATGGTAGCTGTCCCTAATGGAGTAAATTGACTGTTTTTGGCTAAAAAAATAGCGAGTCACGGATATTTGCTGCGATCGATCGAACTGCAAACTTGAACTCCGATCGCTTCCGGTCGATCGAGTGTACTAGACTGGTGTCGGTTGAGTCAATTTTTCGCCGATCTTGTATGCCGGACGCGAACTCACCCTACAGTATTTCTAACTATTTAACCCGAGTCGATCGACTTTTTCAATTTGAAACAGTACCTGACGGACGATCGCGATTTTCGCCCGACAAGCATTCCAACAAACACAACCCCTACTTAAACTTTTCACCTTGGCTTTGCCGCAGTCGCTCGCTCGCCTGTTACTGCTGCAATGCTCAATGACTTTAATTTTTAATTGTTTAGCAGAATTACTATTCTGTCAAGACAAATTTATAAAGATTCTCTGGGAATTCCCAGATAAATTGTAAAGATTCTGTGAATTTTTTGTTGCGATCGTCGCTAGCTATGAATTTTGCGATCGGACAATTTAATTTAGGGGCTCGACATTAGCAGCCTTGTAACAGACTTTGAACCATGCTTATCTAACAGTTTGCCTTGCTAACATTTTGTAAAGTGCGCTGCGCGCACCCTACAAATAGATGCGCCATTCCGATATCAATTAATTTTTGCTTCAACGCTGGATTTTTCCGTCGCTTCTTTAATTTCTAAAATCGCCTTGCGGCTGAAAATTTGGAAATACAGAGAAACAAAGAATTCTTTAACTGGGAAAACTATCAAAGTTAAAGGATTGATTGTCACAATGATATTGCGGACATCGGCTTTAGCTTGTTTGACAATTTGCTGCGCTACCCAGTCAGGAGACATAATGCCGATCGGGTTTAAATTACTTTTGAACGGCCCTAAAATCAGTTTGCGGACGATACAGGGCGCATCCAGCCGCCGCAGAGTGACTAAATCTCCCAGGGCGCGTTTGCTGAGTTCGTACAGGGGACTGACGGCGGGAATTACTTCGGCTTCGGAAGTGTTGATCCAGACTTCTTTGCAAGCTATATTTTCGTTAGTGCGAACTGTTAAGAAAAATAGTTCCATCAGCCGCCACGCAGAAAAAGTGTTAATTTCGTAGGAATTTGCGATCGCCTCTCCGGTTCTTTCTTTCTGTACGTTAATCCCGTGATTGATGACGAGAATATCGATTTTTTCTAACAATTTAGCTAAATCTGCCTCTTCGCCAGCGCGCCAAGTTACGGTTTTTACAGGCAAAATCTCGCCGTCTACATTCACAGTAATTTCCTCATTTCCAGAAGAAAGGGCGATAACTTTTGCACCAGCTTTGTGCAGGTGTTTGAGAAGCAAACGCCCCAATGTTCCCGATGCGCCGGTGACGGCGACAGTTTTGCCTTTGAGTGAAAGTGCTGTACCCATAAGTTTATCTATTAAGGTGAAAGTACCGCAATAGTAAGCATTTTGATTGTCGAAATGATGCTTCCAGTGGTAAGGTTTATTCACGAACCAGTTACCGGGGATAGTTTGGAAGTTTCCGGGTTGGTGGGTGATGTCGGTTAACTCGTCTGCGCCTTTGATGCCACACGCGCGGGCGATCGCGCTCAACAAAAAGCTTAAAGTATAAATACAACCCGCTGCTGCGCCCCAGTGATATTCCGGCAACGCAAAATAAGCTAAAACCCACAGCAACAAGCCCAAAACCATCATTGCCGCAGCTTCGGGCACATCGTGACGCCAGTGTGCTTGCTTGTAAATTGTCTCGCTGACGGGGGTCAAATTCGGGCGGAAAACCCGGTGATGCCAATTGTGCAGCTTTTGCAAAGGCGGCACATAATGAGACGCGACGTGATAAAAGTCTCGGATGATTTCTGCCCAAAAGACAGAAGCTATTGCTACAGCGCCGACTATCCAGTAATTTACCATGCTCGCAGAATTTATAAATTTGAGATATTATATCATGTCCGGTTAATTACCCATCATAAAAACCGTTTGTAGTGAGGACTTTAGTCCTCTGATTGATGCGGACTAAAGTCCTCACTACAAACCAATTTGATGGTTTTTTTAGGATACGAGCTGAGATATTGTCATTTTTAAATGATAACTCAAAATAATTTTTATGGCTATTGTGGCAGTTGGCTCAGCCGTTTTAAAATCTGCAAAACGCGGTACAATTCATTGCCGGGATTGCGGATTATAAATTCGGGAGATAAGGCATACTGAGGAATTTCCCCTCTGACTAGCTTGACAAAAGTAAAGTTAGCACCTGTGGAAACCATCCCAAAAGTAGGAGTTTCGGGATTGGGATCTGCCAGCATATATGTCAGTAGTTGGGCAAGTGCTTCGTCAGTTGAAAATGAAAGTTGTTTGGATTCAATTACTGTCACCCAAAAGTTGTCTTTCATAATCAGAATATCTATTCTGCCTTCGATGATTCTGCCTTCGTCTTCTTCTTGAATCGCGATAGACTTTTCAGCTTTGAATTGAAAAGGAGACTCGTACAGACCGGCAATAAATAGAATCGGGCTGACAATTGTTAGCTTGACTGCATTTTCCAACACGGGCGGGGAGTCTACCAAGTTGTAGTAGATTTCTTGCACGCGATCGAGCAATTGTTTCTCGAAATCAGTTACTTCTGGCAAGATTTCTTGCCATTCTGGGAAGAAATCATCTTTCCGAACTCGCTGTAAGCCGAAGTTATCGATTAAATAGCGGAGGTTGATTTCTCTTGCTTGAAGTTTTTGTACCATAAATTAATGCTATGGAGTCAGAGGAGAATATTATATCAAATTTATTTAGGTTTTTGGTCGGCAGTTTGCTGTTTTTGGGATGCTTGCATTTGCAGCAATTGTGGCACGGTTACAAAACGGTATCCCTGCTGTTTGAGTTTGGGAATAATTGCCGATACGGCCTCGACTGTTTGCTGGCGATCGCCCCCGCCGTCGTGCAACAATACGATCGCCCCCGATGTCGCTTGAGACAGCACGCTGCGGGCTATAACAGCCGCCGGAGGTTGCGAAAAGTCCTTAGGATCGATCGACCACATCACCACCACATAATTTTTCTTTTTAGCATAATCCGCAAAACCGTTATTCAAGCGCCCGCCGGGGGGACGAAACAACAAACTCTTCGCGCCAGTCGATCGATAAATATGAACGCCAGTATTATCTATTTCATCCGCTGCTGTTTTTTCCGTAACATTGTGATAGAAATGATGCCAAGTATGATTGCCGATCGCATTTCCGGCTTGCACAACTCGCTTCGCAATTTCTGGATTTTCTCGCAAATTTGCACCCAAACAGAAAAACGTAGCTACCGCCTTATGTTTCTGCAATATTTTTAATATTTGCAAAGTTTCCGCAGTTGGGCCATCGTCAAAAGTCAGGGCAATAACTTTTGAGTCGCTGATACTTGCTTTATAAACAATTTGGCTGCGAAATTGCGCCGGCGGTGCGAATACTAAAGGTTGTTCGGGAGGTTTGGGAGACGGAGTTGGGGCGCCAGAAGGAAGTATTTGGGGTTTCGGAGGTTTCAGGAGGTTGGGCGGAGGATTGCCAAAACGGGGGATTTGGGCTAACGAATTTGAATTCGCAGTTTGTCGGATTTCAGAGAAAAGTGAGATAAGTGCGATCGATCCGATAATTATCAAGATTTGAATTGCAGATTTTTTAATAAATTTGGAAGTCATGCACTGTAGGATTTGCTGTTAACGATTTAATTATCGCTTACAGCTATGTCAGCTTGAGAAACTTGGGGTATTGGCAAAGGAATTTTGAAAGCACAGTCACAAAAACCTTTACCACCTTCAGAGCCGATTAGACAGCCGATTGACGTGGATTAAAAGCTTGAGCTTACTTATAGCCATGAGGGGTTGACTGAGCTAAAAGCTTTGTCCATCAAGGTTTGAGAACTCTTAACCGTCCTGTAAATTATGGCTGCGTAAATTTTTAGCAGGGAGCTGATACGTAAATGAACACGTAACAGCCGTGAGGCTCCCAAAGCTTTATGTCCCCAGCTTCAAGACGCACTAAGAGACGCCAACTTCTGGAACTGTACGGAAATCACTGCCACTGGTGCGACAAACCGATGCAGAAATCTGAAAGAACCATCGAACACTTACTCCCGAAAAGCTTAGGCGGATCTAACGCGCTCTCCAACCTGCGTTTAGCCTGCTTTAGTTGCAATAATTCGCGCGGAAATAGCCTCTTCCCTCCTCCCGGCAAGAATTTACGCACACAAGGAACTCAACCATATGAGAAAATAGCTTAGGATTTTCGCACGATCGCGAATTTTCATAGCTAATAAACAAACTAACTTGCTCCTCAAAAAAGTCGCATGGATGACCTAGATCGACGGTTAAGCGCTCTAATAGCAGAGGTACGTCAAAATTCAGCTAACAGTAGAAAATGGCGAGCGGCCATGCACAAGCTCTTATTGGAAATTCAACAACTACCAGGACTCAAAAAGTCATCTCATCCAGATTATCCTGAAGCCCTCAATCGTACTTTTGAATGGGTTAGTCGCGAGATTGCTAAATTTGAGCCGCGCCCGCCTTCTGTTTCAAAAAGTTTGGTTAACTGGATTAACGGTTATCTGGGTTGGCGAATTAAAGATTTGTATTCTCCTGACAAAGATGCTCCTATTAGTTTAGATGCTCCGATTGCGATAGATGCTGGGGAAACAACTCGGCTCGAACTATTACCCGATTTTACGCTCAGCGGGTTGGATGGCGCGATCGAAAACGCTCAGAAAGAAACCACTCAGCGAATTGGTCTCCAACTAGAACTTTACATAGAGCAAGATCCAGAAGGCAAGCTAAAAAATAGCTACCCTCGCTCTTACCCGGAGTGCAACTGCCAATTTCTCAGCATGAGAAGAGTGTTAAAAGAACCCCCGGACAAGTTTAAAGACTTAGCAAAAGAGTTAAACGTTAAGTACACAACTCTGAATTCTCACTGGGATAGAAAATGTGAACCTTCGTTGCAAGAAATAGCCCGCACTCTAGGATATGAGCAGGAACCAAAACCATGAACATTGCAGAACTCCCTCTATTAACAGTACCGCTAGAATTAAAAGCTCACGAAATGGCGCGACAGTTGGCTGCCGTTCAAAGTACAGTCCAAAAAGGAAAACGAGTTTACTTGAATGCACTGGCAGTTTACGCAGTTCACAGCTATTTAAAATGGCTGCAAATTGAAACCGATTTGGAAGCTTCTGATAGCTTCAATCAAGTAAAAACAGCGCTAGCTAATATCGCGGATTTGCTAATTCCTGGCATTGGCTCCCTAGAATGCCGCCCAGTTTTACCTGGTGAAACAAGCATCTTCTTACCCGAAGAAGTAATAGAAAATCGGATTGGATATGTGGGAGTACAATTTAGCGATCGCCTTGACTCCGTGCAACTATTGGGATTTGCTCCCAGCTTAGATAGCTCAAATCCACCGCAACAACTCGCGGTAGCAGAACTGATGCCGATTGACGCTTTAATTGAACAGATTACTCGTTTAGAAGAAGCGATCGCCTTCTTAGAAACAGACGATCCAGTGGCGGTAAAGGTGCGCTCCACGATCCAAACTCAATCGCAGAGCAATATTGTTGCCCAATTAGAGCGTATTTATCGAACTTGCGAGGAGTACGAGTGGCGGTACGCAGGGGGAGAGATGTTAGCCGGGAGTACCGCAGGAGGGGAGTTTACTCGTGAAAGTGCCGATAGCGCCGACACTGATTTACAAGATTTAGCCGAAGCACTGCTGGAAAAGTTAGCAGAAATATGGAGAGATGCTGCGTAATTTTGGAGCGGATGGCTGATGTATATATGTAGTCTCCCCTTCGTAACCTGTAAAGAATATGGCAAAAGGATTCGGCCCGAAGAAAGCTCCCCAAACGACAAAACGTCAGACAGCTTATTTCAAGCTGATTCAAGCGCTTCTCAAATGTCCTCGCGGTAAGGAACTGAAGATTTTAAGGAAGCACCCGGATTTGGTAGATGTTGGTTTGGTGGAAATGATGGAAATGGTAGCTACAATTCTGGTAGGACAGAGGGAGTTTTATAGTGCTGAATTTTTAATTGATTTGGCTGATTTTTTATACAGTTCTTACATAGAAACAGATGGGTCGCCAGTAACAGGCACTTTTGTTAAAGCTCCGGCTTTATTGTGGGAAGTATTGCGAGCAATTTTATTAAAAGGGGACGAACAAACAGCTTACCAGATACTAGCAATTAACTCAGACAAACTGAATGAATATTTTTTGCTGCAATTTCGCCTCTGGATAGATTGTACGCTCCTGAGAACCCAGCAAAAACTAAAAAAACCGATCGCACTTTTTCTGATATCTTTCTGCAAAATGCTCTGGCTGTTTCCACTGGGCAATAGGGCAATTAACCTGGAAATTGCGATCGCAGGTTTGGAAGGATCTGCCAAAATTTTAACTTATGAGGCTGACCCACAAGTGTGGGTGCAAATCCAAACTGATTTAGCTCCAGCATACCGCCATCGGAGGAGGGGCGATCGCTCCGAAAACCTTGAAAAAGCCCTCACCGCTTGCACCAATGCTTTGCAAATTTCCACTCGCGATACTTCTCCCCAAGAGTGGGCGATGGTGCAAAATAATCTCGGTAATATTTACAGAGACAGAATCGTCGGAGATCAAACTGAGAATCTAGAAAAGGCGATCGCCTGTTTTGAAGGAGCCTTGCAGGTTGTTAGTCGCGATCGAGCTCCTGAACTTTGGGGAACACTGCAAAATAATCTCGCAGTTGCTTACACTCGCCGAGTTGAAGGAGATCGAGCGCAAAATTTCGAGAAAGCGATCGCCTGTTATCAAGTTGCCTTAAAAGTTCGCACTGATGCCGATTGGGCTAGCAGTCAATGGCACCTCGGCACTGCTTATAGCGAAAGGATTTTAGGGGATAAAACGCAGAATCTGGAACGGGCGATCGCGGCTTACCAAGCAGCCTTACAAATTTATACTCCCGAAACCTATCCAGAAAGATGGGCTAATACCCAGTCTGATTTGGGCAAAGCTTACCGCAAAATAGGACAAATTGCTAACGCTTTAACCTGTTTTGAAGCAGCATTAACTGTCTTTACTCCTGATTCGTTCCCTAGAGAGTGCACCGACACCGGACTTGAGTTGGGCAAGCTAACATTGGCTGCTGGAAAAAAGGCGGAAGCTTTTCAATGTTTTGCGACGGTTATTGAAGCTGTAGAGACGCTCGACCGCTGGGGTAATTCTGAATATTTACATCAAGAAATTCCCGAAACAAATTTTACTTACCTACAAATAGTAACGCTTTGCCTTGCCTGTGGAGAGCGCGAAAAAGCTAGAGAATATGCCGATCGCTCCGGCTCTCCTTTGATTGTAGGCCTACTGCAAGATGTTCAAATCCAGCAAATAACTTCATTTGGGCAGTTTCTCGATCGAGCTTTGCAAACAGTTGTCGAAAGCGAGACTAATCCGCAAGCCTTCTACCAACTTCTGGAAGATAACCTAGAGCAACTGAACGACAGTTTAGTAGAAAGATTAAACACTATAAAATTATTTTTATCTGAATTGGGGCCAGCCGAAGAAATCAATATAGCAGCCGCAATTCTCAGTTTTAGCAGGCTGGTTCAACATTTTGATAAAGGTGATGAAGAGAACAACTGGAAGATTGCTAAGGCAGGCTACGAAGTTGCTGCCAATGTTTTTACCCAAGATAAATTTCCCGAACAGTGGGATGCCATCCAAAAGGAAACTCGCGATCGTTTATTGTTTCAATTATTCAAAGCTCTTAATGAAAGTGAAAGGAATTTTCATGAAAGTGAAAGGAATTTCCCAACTGTCGATCGATTGGTGGAAACAAACTCAAATAGACTCGACACCGCTGACAGATTGGTGGAAACAAACTCAAATAGACTCGACACCGCTGACAGATTGGTGGAAACAAACTCAGATAGACTCGATACCGTTAACAGATTGGTTGAAACCAATGCAGATAGACTCGACAAGCATTTTTTCACGGGAATGCCAGAAGTTAACGTCGTGCTTGAAGCTAATCAAGCTCAACTCGACGAACACTTTATTAAGGTGTTGCGATCTCGCTCGTCTGCGATACTATCTGAAGTGCCACCAGAAGATAAAAAAGCACTCGCTGCTAGCATTATAGGCTTAAGCCTGTGCATCCATGAATTTAAAAAAGGAAATCAAGCTAATAATTTAGAGATTGCGATTACAGGTTATGAAATTGCTGCTACTGTCTTAACCCGCGAATCTACTCTAGAAGGATGGGCACTTTGTCAGATGTTTTTTGGCAATGCTTATCACCGCCGCTTTAAAGGAGATTGGGCCGAGAATCAAGAACGATCGATCGCCTGCTGTCAAAATGCCCTACAAGTATATACCCGCGAAGCATTTCCCGAAAAATGGGCAGCAATTCAAAATACTTTGGCTCTTGCTTATGGCAACCGAATTCGCGGAGATCAATTAGAGAATGCAGAATTGGCAAGAACCGCTTGTTTTGCAGCAATGGAAGTTGACACCCGCGAAGCAAATCCGAAATCATGGGCTCAACTTCAAAACAATCTGGGTATTATTTACCGCGATCGCATTTGCGGCGACAAGGCCCAAAACTTGGAACAAGCGATCGCCTGTTATGAAAATGCCCTGTTATTCCGCACCCGCGAAGATTTCCCGGAACTTTGGGCGCAAACTCAAATGAATCTTGCCTCTGCTTACCGCCACCGACTTCATGGCGATCCGGTAGAAAATGTTGAGAAGGCGATCGCAGCTAACAAAGCAGCATTGCAAGTTTACACTCAAGACGCTTTTCCCGCAGATTGGGCAGGAGTGCAGACGAATCTGGGCAACGCTTACGTGCATCGACTTGAGGGCGATCGAAATGAGAATTTAGAAATGGCTATTGCCGCCCATCAAGCTGCTTTACAAGTCTTTAACCCGGATGAGTTTCCTAGAGAGTGGGCTATGGCTCAAATGAATCTTGGTAGTGCCTACTTCATGCTAGCGTTAAACGAAAAGGCGATCGCCTGTTATCGAAAAGCAATGGAAGTCTTCACGCCAACTGCTTTCCCAGTTGATTGTCTGAAGGCTGGCACAACTCTAGGAAATGTATCGTTTGTAGCTGGAGATTGGAAATTAGCCATTGAGGGATACGGTATCGCGATCGAAGCCGTAGAAACCAGCCGTACTTGGGCAACTTCCGAATTTCGCCGCCAAGAAATTATGGAAGAGGCGATCGACATTTACGCAAACATCGTGCAAGCTTGCATCAATAATAAGCAGTTAGATAAAGCCCTTGAATATGTAGAGCGATCGCGCTCTAAACGCCTCGTAGACTTGATGGCAAGCAATGATCTCTACTCAAGTGCAGAAATTCCTGCTGAAATTCAACAGTATTTACAAGATTTTGAACAGCTACAGCAGCAAATTGACAAGGAACGAGGGCGCAATCAACCTAGCAACGACTTTGATAATAGCAAACTTGATAACAGCCGTGCAGCCCTAGCAGCTTACAATCAAATAATAGCTGATCTTGAAGCTGAAAAACTCCTAATTTGGGAACAACTCCGCCGCCTAGATCCAGTGCTTGCCGGTCAAATTCGAGTTAATCCTCTCAAATTCCCATCCATCCAGCAGCTTATCGACAAACCCACCACTGCAATTATTAGCTTTTACACCACTGTTAGCGACACCTTTATCTTCGTCGTGCGGCAAAACGAGATTACCCTGCAAAGTTGCGCTGAGTTAGGATTTGAGGCTTTGCACGGATGGATTTTCCAAAATTGGTTAGGACAATATGTTAAGGATAAAGATTCTTGGAAAGAACAGTTAGTTGGGATGCTAGCTGAAATCGCCAAACAGTTAAATTTGAATGACCTGATTTTGTGGCATTTAGAAGGAATTTCTGAACTGATTATAGTTCCTCATTTTGCCCTTCACCAAATCCCCTTCGCTGCACTGCCCATTGGAGACAATCGATATTTGGTAGATAAGTTTCTGATTCGTTACGCACCGAGTTGTCAAGTCCTAGAATTCTGCCAGCAACGCCCTTCATTAGGCAATAACCTTAAATGTGGCACTATTGAAGATGCGACGGGCGACTTGCCTTGCGCCAGCTTTGAAGGAGAGCAACTGGCAGTTCTTTATAACATCCCGGACGATCGACGTTTAAAAGGTCGCGGTCAAGCAACGGTTAGTAACTATCGAGAACTAGCGCAAACCGTGCAAATCCTCCACTCTAGCCACCACGCCCAGTCACGCTTTGACAATCCTTTAGAATCGACATTAATTTTAGGAGATGGCTGCATTACTTTAGGTCAGCTAATGACTCCTGCATGGCGTCTCCCTCAGTTGTCGGATGTATTTCTTTCCTGCTGCGAAACTGGATTGGGTGTGAGTGAAATTACTGGTGATATCCTCACTTTTTCAACTGCTTTTTTGTCGGGGGGAGCCAGAAGTGTTATCAGTACACTTTGGGCTGTAGATGATTTAGCAACAGCGCTTTTTTCGATTTTTTACTATCAAGAATGGCAGCAGGGAAAGAATCGTCTCGAAGCTATTAGAGAAGCTCAAATTAAATTGCGATCGCTTGCGGGCAATACCTTAGCTGCTAGTTACAAAACCCAGCTCACAGAACTTTTGAAACAGAAACTTAAAGAAATAGATCAAATCCGTAAAAAAGCCAAAATAAAGCGAGATACCTATCGAGTAGATTGTGCGATTTATCAGCAACTGGATGAAGAGTACAAAAAAATCGCCCAAATTGCTGACCAAGTTTATAAAGCTCTCAGAAATTTAGATAAATTTTGTCAAGAATCAAAGCCTTTCTCTCACCCTTTTTACTGGGCCGCTTTTACCTGCACCGGGGTTCGGTAAAATAGACTACTAAATTTATCTGTTTCATAAGTTTCGTCACCGTGCGTCTCAACACGGATAACGAACCCCAACCCGATGCTGTATTGCTCCGACATGGCGGTCAAACTCGCCTCAGCGATGATGGCTACATCGAAGGCGCGCCGGAATTTGTTGCCGAAATTGCGGCTAGTACCGCGACGATCGATCTGCGCGACAAAAAGCGAGTTTACCGCCGCAATGGAGTCAAAGAATATCTGGTTTGGCAAGTAATACCATTTTTCTAAAGATCCGATAGAGATTGAGGGCGACAAGACATTGAAAATTATAGACTTTCCCTGTTTTCTCAAGTCTGTCATAACTTTAAAAAAATGGTATAATGAATCGCCGGATCGATTGGTTTTCCTTGCAGGAAGAAGAATATATGGCTCTTCTACCGGATGCTGAAGGAATTATCCGCAGCATAATTTTTCCGGGATTGTGGCTGGCAGCCTCAGCACTTCTAGATGGAGATATACCAAGTGCGTTAGCGAAGCCCTCGAAGAGGATCGCAACTCTTCAAGCCGGATTAAACAGTGACGCACATCAAGAGTTTGTTCAACAGTTAGCTTCCTTCCCAAAGGCTACTTTATAGAGACGCTACGAATTGCGTCTCTACAAATAATTCCACTACATCCGGCAAGTTTGCCGCGCCCTTTCATCCTCCGGTTCTTGCCAGCCAAAAGAAAAATGACTCACCGCATTAATTTGCGGTGTTGCAGCACGAATTGCCCGCATTTGAATCTCTAAAGACGGACGATTTTTCAGAGATTTTCCCCAGTCTCCGGCGATCGCCGGAATGATTTTTGCTCCCCGAGGTGCTAAACTCAACGTCCGCTGCACCTGTGGGACAATACAGCTTACATTCCCACAATTGCCGTAAGACATCGCGTGAAATTCCACCCCAGCCGGAAACCTGTCCCAAGGCTGCAATCTCGAATCAAATCCCCCTTGATTTATCTTTTCATTTCCATTAGGAAAAAACACCGCTCCTACAGGAATCCCCATCCTTTGAGCTGGTTGAGTTGCCATTCCAAAAAAATCTAAAATTCCTTGGACTGCGTGAGCAACGCTTAGTTGCCAGAGGTCTTTTTGCAGAAGGCCGGTATCGGGAAGCGGCGGTGTTGGTGTCGGTTTTGGTGTGGGAGTTGCAGGGTTTGGCGATTTTGTAGCGGGAGTTATTGAAGCTGCTTTTGATGCGGCATTCCCCCTTCTAGAAGCTGGAGTTGCTACTGGTATTGGTCGCGGAATTCGTCCCTGCCAAAGAGGTTCTTGCTCTGTCGGATACTGTTTGACTACTGCTTGAACGTCATTAGTATTGATAAATCCCTTAGTCAAATATCGCTGAATTAAATCTCGCCCTTGTTGATTGTTAGCCCGCTGCAAAAGCATTTGCTGCGATGCTGTGCCGTAAATCCACAAGTCTTGAACTTTGGTAGCAACTGAAGCTGGCCCGACGCCCCGCACATAACGAATGTAGTCGAATAACATTCCTTGCGGCTTGCGCTTGACTATTTGATTTACTAACAAACTATAGTCTTGCTTTGCTTGCGGATTGTAGGGGTCGATAAAGGCGTGGGTGGCGTGACTTTCTCCGGTTTGGTCGTCTAAACCAGCGTCTTGTATTACTGTTAAACTTGTCTGATTTTTACCGTTGACGGCGAGGGTTTGCTGTCTGTCGGAACGCTGAGAATAGGTATAGCCAAAGTTCATGGTAAACAACCAGGCGTATACTTTTAACCCTCGCTGTTTGCCTTTGGCGATCGCCTTTTCCAACAAATCATACTTTTCGTAGCCGCGATTTCGCAAAACCGAAGGCCAAACAGTCGGATTGTCAGCGGCTGGGAGCAGCACTTGACCGTCATAAAACACTTCCACGTAGACTTGATTGTAGCCTTTGTTGACAACTTTGTCTAATACGCGATCGAGCTCTCCAGGCCTGACATCGCAGGGATACAAACGCAGCCAAACTGCTTGGGTTTCGGGCCAAGTTTTTTGGCGGCATTCTGCGATTTCCTGCGCGTGTTTGCTCAAAACGGCAAAATATGCTTGCTGGGATTCTGGTTTTCCTGACAGGGCGGCGCGGCGCAAGTCTTCTTTTTGATTTACTTGCTCTTTGGATAATTGACAATAGGCTGATGTTGCGGCAAAAGCTGGTTGATTTTCGATAAAGGGCAAAACAAGCTGGCTGATGAAGCTACTGGTTAAAACAGCAGTTACCGCACTTAAACAGCGTCGCTGGTGTTGAAAGTTCGCGATGCGAGTTGGTGCAATTTTCATGGGATAATTGAATCGGGTTTTTTAGTTGAAATTGGGTGGCGATCGCATTTTTGGCGATCGCCCAGACGCACAGCTACAAATTTTCTACTTTTTTTAGGTTAACCCCGCCCAAACACGGGTACAAGCCCCCGACTTAAGTTGTGGAGATCCCAAATTTTAGACTCCTGTTAAATCTCCCAGATTAATCGGTGGAGTCAATCTAAAATCTAAAATCTAAAATCTAAAATCGACTGACCTAGTTATGGCACAAGTCGATCGCACAATGCAAATTTTGTCTGCCGGCTATTTATATCGCGTGCGATAAAATAAGGATAAGACGGGCGCGGTTGAAACCGCTGCTATACAAACGATGTCCGCCTGCGCGGACTAAAGAGTAAAAAGGTAAAAAATCCGGATTTGGTATCATATTCAGTTCAATGTTTCAGTATTTTTTCAGTAAATGCAGCATTCGTAGGGTGCGTCGCCTTAAATATCGCTTGCATTCAATCGGTAATCTCACGGCGACGCACCTTACACGTGAGTCGGTGGAAACAAACTCCCAACTTTTTTTCTAACATAAATTTTTATAAATGGTATTAGTTCAACCCTGTAAGCAAAGGTGCGTCGCTCGCTCGGTTGTCGATTTTTATTTATGGGTTGTCGATGGATCCGCACCCTACAGCTACAGCAAAATCCAGCAAAAAAGCGCCTGGGTACACTGGGCGCTAAAAGCAGTTGATATTTCTACTAAAAATTGTTAACACTCAAATATCAAGGATGAAAGATGAATTCTTCAAATTATCTTTTATCCCTAATATTTGAGATTAAGCTCCTCTGGTTAGAGCAGCTTCTACTTGCTGAAATTCTGACTCAAGACGTTTTTTCAACTTTTCAGGAACTGGACGGTTGGGATAGGAACTGTAATGTCCAGCCAAAGAGTTTAATGCCGTCCGCATTGTCGTGAAAGATGCCAGCTTGGTAAGAGCGGGATCGCGGCGGTATGCTGCGAAAAAATCATTGATACTTGTGCGAGCAGCGGCTTGAGCGGCTGCTTTTTCCGGCGCGCCCTCTGGCAAAGTAAGCGCTGTTCTCAAGCTGTTGACTAATGCTAAGGTGTCTTTGCTGTAGTCTCCGGTGAGGGTGGCAGGAACATTGGTACAGCCTGCTACGCCGATGACAACAACTAATACCAGGGCTAACAGACGGGAAATGTAATGCTTCATAAGGGTTAGAAAATTGGAAGCGAAAGCGGCAATCAAAATTAACCTTTATCCTATCTTGAATTGAGCTAATCATGTCAAATTTTCATTATTTTTCCAGCAATACCATGAAAAGTAATATTTGTCAATCTCACATAGATTGATATCATATCCGAGCGAATGACCACAATCAAATTGGTTTGTAGTGAGGACTTTAGTCCGCATCCAAGAGAGGACTAAAGTCCTCACTACAAACTGTTTTTATTAGGGTAATTGAGCGGACATAATATGATTTATAAATATCAATTCTCAAATCTAAAATTGATTAATTTTCCCGGAAACGACGGAGAGAATTTGAGTTTGGCGCAGCCACTGACTGTCAAAAGCACCTAGGTGAGTTGTAGTAATTAGAGTTTGAAATCGTTCTTGAATTGTTTCTAAAAGTTGATTTTGGCGGCTCAAATCCAGTTCTGCAAGTACGTCGTCGAGCAACAGTAAAGGTGCTTCGCCGACGACTTCTTCAATAAGCTGCAATTCGGCTAATTTTAATGCTAGTACAAGAGTTCGCTGCTGACCTTGGGAGGCGTACTGACGCGCTGGAGTGTTGTTAATTGTAAATGTAATGTCGTCGCGGTGGGGGCCGACTAAGGTGGTTCCTTGAAACTGTTCTGCGATCGCCCTTTTTTGAATTTTCTCTAAAAATGCTTGCCGCACTCCTTCGAGATTGTCTTGACCGATTAATTCCGAGCTTACTTCAATATTAGCATCGTATTTAACATCTAAAATTTCTGTGGAACCGCTAATTGAACCGTGCCAATTTCGAGCTAATGGCATCAATCGTTCCAAAACTCGATCGCGCCTGCGGATCACGCGAGCACCCGCTGTCGCCAACTGAGCATCCCACAACGCTAATTCTGAACTGGAATTCGGGGATTGGGAGTTGGGAATTGGTGAGTCTTCTGTATTTTCCGGTTCGGGATTTTCTGCTTCCAGAAATCGCATTGTGTCCAAACTTTCCGAAAATTCTGCTTTCCTGACTGCTCTAGAACGTTTTAACAGAGCGTTTCGCTGGCGCAAAATTTGGTTGTACTGGTGCAAAATGTGAGCGTAAATCGGCTCTAGTTGGATGACTAGCCGATCGATCCAATTGCGCCTTCCTTCTGGCCCCCCGCGCACTAAGTCCAAATCTAAACAAGAAAATTGTACTACATTGAGAACGCTCAAGAAGTCTAAATGGCGGCGCAGCGGTTCGCCGTTGAGCTTCAGGCTGCGGCGCGCCCCGGAGCGCAGTGTTAAGGCTAGGTCGATCGCTCCGGTTTGACGTTCGAGTGTAGCATCTATTTGGGCGATCGGCTTTGAGTCGAGGATTAAATCGCGATCGCGCGATACTCTGTGGCTTTTTAAGGTGGAAAGCAACTCTACCGCTTCTAACAAGTTAGATTTTCCTTGGGCGTTATTTCCTAGTAATATGGTTTTGGGAGCGTCAAACGCTACTTTTTGATCGTAGTAGTTCCGAAACTGCCGTAGGTGCAGCGTTTTCAAATACATAATATTAGTTATTGGTTATTAGTTATTGGTTATTAGTTATTGGTTATTCGTTATTGTAGGGTGCGCATTGCGCACCTTACTGGTTGGTAACAGTTATTCGTTATTCATTATTGTAGGGTGCGCATTGCGCACCTTACTGGTTGGTAACANNATTGTAGGGTGCGCATTGCGCACCTTACTGGTTGGTAACAGTTATTCGTTATTCGTTATTGTAGGGTGCGCATTGCGCACCTTACTGGTTGGTAACAGTGAATCTCTTTTACGATTTTCGCTGCGGATCGTTGCGCTTGCTATCACTTGATGATGTTGAGAATCTTGCCCAATGCCAGCGGTCTAACGAATAATGAGAAATCGCTCATTATCCGTCAGCCGTTAACACTATTTACGAGCTTTGTACAAGCGCACAAACAGTTTTTCCATTTCAATCCAGACAAACATTAGGGCGCTGAAACCGAAGCAAATCAGCAATTCAAACGGCGTCAAATAGTGAGTCCCGAAAAATGCTCTCAGTGGCGGAACGTAAATTAGCATCAATTGCAAAGCAGTAGTCACAATTACAGCTCCCCACACAAAAACATTAGTCAAGGGGTTTAACTCAATAGTAAGCTGAGTGTTAGACCGAATGGCGATCGCGTGACCCATTTGCGCCAAACACAGAGTTGTAAACACCATTGTTTTCCAAGCATCAGGATCGCCGTGTCCGGGAGTGTGAGTATATCCGTAAGCCCAGGACATCATCGCGATCGTCAAAATTGCAAAGATAATCCCGATCCGAATCATGTAAGAACCCAAACCCCGCGCAAAAATGCTTTCTCGCGGACTGAAAGGAGGCTTTTTCATCACGTTCGGTTCGGCAGGTTCCACGGCCAACGCTAAAGCTGGAACGCCGTCTGTGACTAAGTTCATCCACAAAATTTGCAGCGGCGTCAGCGGTACTCCTCCCAAACCCAATAAAGGTGCGGCCGCAATTGTCAAAACTTCGCCGATGTTACTTCCCAAAATGTACTTAATAAACCGGCGAATGTTGGTATAAACGACTCGCCCTTCTTCGGCGGCGGCGACAATAGTTGCGAAGTTGTCGTCGAGAAGCACCATATCGCTAGCTTCTTTGCTGACATCGGTGCCGGTAATCCCCATGGCGATGCCGATATCGGCTTGTTTCAAGGCGGGGGCGTCGTTAACTCCGTCGCCGGTCATCGCGACAAATTTGCCTAAACTTTGCAAAGCTTGGACAATCCGCAATTTGTGTTCCGGGGAGACGCGGGCGTAAACGCTGACGTGCTCGACTTGTTGTTTGAGTTGTTCTTGGCTGAGCTTTTCTAATTCTTGACCGGTGAGAACTCGATCGCCCTCTGTCGCAATACCTAAATCATAAGCGATCGCTTTTGCCGTCAACTGGTGATCTCCGGTAATCATCACCACTCGAATCCCTGCATCGCGGCACTTCGCCACAGCTTCCCGCACTTCCGGGCGCGGGGCGTCCAGCATACTGACGAGTCCCAGCCACACCATCTGTTGTTCGCTGGTTTCCTCGGAACCGGAGGGCGGCAAGTTTTCCCAGATTTTGTATGCAAATCCCAGGACTCGCAAACCTGCGCTGGCCATGTTGTTGTTTTCGGCGAGGATGCGATCGCGAATTTCCTGGTTTAAAGGTTGTACTCGATCGCCGACTATAATGCCTTGACACCGCTCCAAAGTCAACTCGGGAGAACCTTTAGTCAGCATCAAATAATTCTGCTGCTGTCCTGGTTCTGCCGGAAATCCCGAATGTCCGGAATGTCCGGGAACTTCGCAAATCACGCTCATCCGCTTGCGTTCGGAAGAAAAAGGAAACTCGGCCGCGCGCGGCAGCAATTGAGATTGTTTTTCCCTATAAATGCCTGCTTTTCCCGCTAAAGATAGCAGAGCTCCCTCCGTGGGATCGCCTAAAATCTTCCATTCTTGCTGTTCGTGCTGCAATACTGCGTCGTTGCAAACTGCACAGGCAATTAATAAAGATTCGAGTTCTGGATATTCCTCTAAATTAGTAATTTGGGTCGAGGTATGGCGATCGATAAAATCTCCGATCGGGGCATAGCCATCGCCTGCAACGCCGATCGTGCAGTCACCCGTAGACACTAGCTGCACTACCATTTTATTTTGAGTCAGAGTACCTGTTTTGTCGGAACAAATAGTAGTAACTGAACCCAAAGTTTCGACAGCCGGAAGTTTGCGAATCAAGGCGTTTCGCTTCACCATTCGCCTAGTTCCGAGTGCCAAAGTAACTGTCACGACGGCGGCGAGTCCTTCGGGAACCACAGCAACTGCCATGCTGAGAGAAACTTCTAACAAATCTTCAAATCTGCTGGTATCGAACCCAATACTGCCGTTGTCTAAGGTAATCATGCCGCCGATGACGACAATTGCCACTAAGCCTAGGGCGCCGGAAACTAGAACATTTCCCAACTGTCCCATCCGCTGTTGCAGGGGAGTCGGTTCGGTTTCTACTGACTGAAGCATGGCAGCAATTTTGCCTAGTTCAGTTTGCATTCCGGTGTTGGTGACGATCGCCTTGGCCCGTCCCTGAACAACTTCTGTACCCTGAAAAATTAGGTTAAGCCGATCGCCCAAGGAAGCATCTTCGGGAAGTTCTAGCTCTGCTTGCTTGGTAGCTGCGATCGCTTCTCCCGTCAAAGCAGATTCTCTAACTTGTAAATTGTTCGATTCGATCAAGCGTCCGTCTGCTGCTATTTTTACCCCAGCCTCCAACAGCATCACGTCTCCGGGTACGAGTTCCTTGGCTGCTATTTCCGAAGTTTTGCCGTCTCGCAGGACTCGAACTAGGGGGGAAGCGAGGTTTTTGAGGGCTGCGAGGGCTTTTTCGGCACTTTGTTCTTGGAAATAGCCGAGAATGCCGTTGAGTATGACGATCGCAAAAATGGCGATCGCATCTTTGGGAAAAGTATTTGATTTGATGTCTAAGAATCCAGAAATCACGGCCACACCCATCAGCATCAACAACATGATGTTGGTGAACTGATCGACAAAAATCGACCAAGAACTGCGGCCTCCTGTTTCTTCTAGTTCGTTGGGGCCGTATTGCTGCAAGCGTTCTGACACCTGTTGGCTGCTCAAGCCCGCGTCTTTGTTGCTGCTGAGCTTTTCGAGAGTTTTGTCAATTGCTACGGTGTGCCAAGAAGAGGGAGAATTTGAAGACATAAATTACGATCGAGCATGGGGCAATTAGGGGACTGCGGCCGAACAAGCTACAGCCGATGAATGTGGCTGATGGCAGTAAAAGAGTTTTTAGTTTTGAGTCTGAATCAAAAACTGCTGAACTTGAGACTCGTATTGGGCAGCGGTTCGATGCCGAGAGAGCAGGAAGCTTTTAACTTTACTGCGTCTGGCGGATCTCTCGCGCCGTTTGTAGACCTACCGCTGATAGCACTTATCCACCTTACCAAAAACTTGGGTTTAAAGCCCCGTCCTTCTAGGACGGCTTTGTGTTAAACTTTTAACGTAGCGAGTTCCCACGTAAGATGTTCGTTCTAGAGTTCAAAGCTATCCGCTAAACACTCTTTCAAAAGTGGACGAGATAGCCAGTCTAAGTCTTTAACTAGGCTACGTTAGTAAGGTCACGACACCTACGAGTGCTTTCGGGCTTATAGCTATGTCGCCGGAGATTAAACATCTCTATTTAGCTAAGGAAGTGTTTCCGGCACGACAAGCCTCGCTAACATTGACGAGGAAAACATTACCGGAGAAATCCGAGGGGGATTTATCCCCAAGAAACGCCCCATTGAGGCGGGTCTTCACAGAACAATATCAATAGCCTCTATCCTGTGATGCCAGCAGGTATGCCAAAAAGAATGACCACTTTTGAGGTGCCAAGGTTTTCTTTTGTATGCTGAGTCCACGTTTGTCCAATTAATTGGCGATTAGAGGCGTAGCGATCGGCAAACTAAATCAGTACGCAGCAATAGACGAAGCAATCAGAACTGCTCAATTCGTTCGGAATAAGTGCGTCCGTTTCTGGATCGACAACCGAGGAGTAGGACAGAAAGACTTGTACCGTCACAGCACTGCGCTCAGAGAAGAGTTTGCCTTTGTTAAAGACTTGAACTCTAGTGCCTGCCAAGCTTCTGTGGAAAGAGCGTATTCTGCAATTGCGCGATTCTACGACAACTGCAAAAAAGCAGTTCCTGGAAAGAAAGGCTATCCGACTTTTAAGAAAAACCGTCGCTCAGTTGAGTATAAAGTCAGCGGCTGGAAACTCTCAGAAACTCGGAAGCAAATCACATTTACCGATAAAAAGGGAATTGGCAAGCTCAAACTAAAAGGAACGTGGGATCTCAATTTCTACCAAATCGATCAGATTAAACGAGTTCCTTTGATACATCGCGCTGATGGTTACTACGTTCAATTTGCAATCAGCGCCGACAACAAAGTAGATGCAGCACCAGCAGGTAAAACAGTTGGATTGGACGTTGGCTTGAAAGAGTTTTATACAGACTCTGACCGTCGTACTGAACCGAATCCCAAGTTTTATCGAACAAGCGAGAAACAGTTGAAGTTTCGACAACGCCGTGTTTCTCGCAAAAAGAAAGGCTCTGCCAACCGAAAGAAAGCAATTAATCGATTAGGACGAGTACACCTCAAAATAAGTCGGCAACGTGAAGAACACGCCAAGAAACTGGCGCGTTGCGTAATCCAATCTAAGTGCGATTCGTTCTGGAGAAACCTAATAGGAAGATTCCAGGCTTCAGTGGAGTAACCCAAAAGGGTAGAGTTCGCACTTTAATCCTCCACTGATGACAACTTACTATCCATGTAGGTGAGGAAACCTAGCCAAGCAAAAGCGAAGACAGCTAGGGGAAGAAAGGGAAATGGAGGGTCACACCGACATCATAACCTAATCCAGAAAACACCAAATCCTACCGCCCAGGTGCGGGGTTGAAAGCACACAAACTACCAATTAAAGGTAGCCCCTACAGAGGAGACTGACCATCAAATTTGTAAAGCGGGGGTGAAAGCAGGAACAAGTGGTAATAGCTGAAAGCACTTACTGCAAGCAAGAGTTCTATGGGTAGAACAAACGAAGTGTCGATGAGCCATCGAAAGGATTAGCCAGGGGATATAAGCTAATAGAGAAATCTAACTCCTGGGTTGGAAATAGCCAACAAGGGAAAAGGTATATCCGTTTCTTAGAACCGAGATATCGCACTACCAAGAACCCCGGTGGAGAGACACGCCCTAAAGACTCAAAACAAATGGATAGTAGGAACGAAGTAACCTTCCAACGCTCCTTATCAAGGTCGATTGATAAGGTAGGTAGTCAAACCAGATGCAATGGATAGGTGGGATGGTTCAAGAAGCAAATGCCCAACCCGAAACGACGGGTAATGCCTGAAAAGGGATGGTGTAATTACCGGGATAAGCAGACGTGAGCCGCAATGTGTGAAAGCTAGAGTCACGAGTAGTGATGAATAAACCTAAATCTGATTCACAACTGAATACAGAGGGATGGAAGGCTATCAATTGGCACAATGCCGAAAGGTACGTCTTTAAGTTACACAAGCGAATCTACGCTGCTTCACGTCGCGGGGATGTCAAGCTAGTTCGTAAGCTCCAAAAGACGTTGATGAGGTCTTGGTCTAATAGGGTCTTATCGGTACGACGGGTAACACAAGACAATACTGGCAAGAAAACCGCAGGAGTGGACGGGGTAAAATCCTTATCCCCAGCAGCACGTTTTGAGCTAGCAAGTCAACTCAAATTAACCGGAAAATCCCGCCCCACTCGTAGGATATGGATACCAAAACCCGGAAGAGATGAGAAGCGACCATTAGGAATACCAACAATGTACGACCGAGCCTTGCAAGCGGTTATAAAAACCGCCCTACAACCAGAATGGGAAGCGGTTTTCGAGCCAAGTTCCTATGGTTTTAGACCAGGAAGGTCATGCCACGATGCGGTATGGCAAATAAAAAATGCCATCAAGGATAAAGCTAAATTTGTACTAGATGCAGATATAGCCAAGTGCTTTGACCGCATCAACCATGAAGCCTTGCTCCAAAAGTTGAACATCAAAGGAAAGGTCAGGCAGCAAATTAAAGCTTGGCTGAAATCTGGGGTAATAGACCAAGGAGCATTTACTGCCACATCTGAGGGAACGCCGCAAGGTGGAGTGATTTCTCCGCTACTGGCAAATATTGCCCTCCACGGTCTGGAAAATCACATCAAAAAGTTTGCAGAAACTCTTAATATCCGATACCCCAATGGGGAGAAGATGTGTAAACGGGACAGCGCGCAATCCCTTACCTTAGTGAGATATGCAGATGATTTTGTGGGCGCGACACGATGTCGCATGTTGTGAGTGAGGAGGTAACTTCTCTAGGCTAGTGTCCAAACCTATCCTCAATCTCCAAGGGCATCACTGGTAACGGTGG
>NZ_JAEQCI010000252.1:0-2892 GCF_020738565.1 Microcoleus sp. PH2017_12_PCY_D_A
AATTTATCCCCTTATGTCCTGATTTTGTCATCGAGTTTCTTTCTCCGAGTGACAGCTTGAAAAAGACCCAGGAAAAAATGCAAGAATATATGGAAAATGACTGCCGCTTGGGTTGGCTGATTAACCGCAAAAAACGGGAAGTAGAAATTTATCGCCCCGGCCAAGAAGTGGAAGTTTTACAATCTCCTCTCACCCTTGATGGGGAAGATGTTTTGCCGGGATTTGTTCTGAATTTGCAAAAAATTTGGAATTAGTAAGATTAAACTATAACTTAGCCTATATTCGGTTCGTAGTGAGGACTTTAGTCCTCATCAAAGAAGGACTGAAGTCCTCACTACGAACCTGCTGTAAATATCTATAAAATTAAGGCTAGCGAATTATGGTTCAAACAATTCAAGCTAAAAATGTCACATTAGCAGAATTAAAAACACTTTTTGACCTGCAACTTGTCACCGACGACCAATTTTTCCCTGAATGGCATGACGATTTGCCAGAAATCACCGACTTTCAGAAACGACAGCTAGATCAGATTAAAGCGGGTTACTTCAACTTGCTTGAGTATCCGCCGATGCTGGAAAAAACCATCAGTTTGTCGATCGTCTCTCCGCTGTTATTTGCTGGCGAATTTTACCTGCACCCATTTTACATTAAACCGGAAAAATCTGTCGAAATTTCCGAAGAAGATGAAGGAGTTATCATCAAAGGCAGCCTCGACACTTTAGTTTTAAAAGACCAGTTGTGGCTGATGGTAATCGAATCGAAACGAGTTTCGTTTTCCATCGAAGCGGGGGTGGCGCAAATCTTAGCTTATATGCTGGCAAATCCAAATCGCGATCGCCCGAGTTACGGCACGATCGCTACAGGCGGCAGTTTCATCTTTGTCAAATTAGTAAACGGAGAATCACCGCGATATGCCACATCTAAGGGATATCTCACCCGGAACCCCGGCAACGAACTTTATGATGTACTCCGCATCCTCAAACGCTTGAGTCAAATAGCAGCCAGCAATTAGTCAGATTGGTTCGTAGTACGGACTTCAGCCCGCTCTTTTCTGAGGACTCGCATTCCGAACAGATTGGTTCGTAGTACGGACTTCAGCCCGCTCTTTTCTGAGGACAGATTGGTTCGTAGTACGGACTTCAGCCCGCTCTTTTCTGAGGACTCGCATTCCGAACAGATTGGTTCGTAGTACGGACTTCAGTCCGCTCTTTTCTGAGGACTCGCATTCCGAACAGATTGGTTCGTAGTACGGACTTCAGTCCGCTCTTTTCTGAGGACTCGCATTCGGAACAGATTGGTTCGTAGTACGGACTTCAGCCCGCTCTTTTCTGAGGACTCGCATTCGGAACAGATTGGTTCCGATTTCTTTGACGCAAGTTGCACGCGATAAGGACAACACGCAGTCGATAATACAAAGTAGGTCAGCAAGTGGAATTGCATGACCCCCCAGCAGTCCTTCCGCTTCCAGATCCGCAAGTACCTCCGGCGTTCCCACATTACCCGGATTAATGACGGTGACACCTATTTGTTGCGATCGCAATTCCTCCCGCAGCGCGTGAACCACTCCTCGCAATCCGAACTTAGATGCCGAGTTTGCAACCTCGCGGGCAGGGAAATTATCGCGCCCAGACAAAGCGCCCACAAACACAATTTTCGGATTGTGCGATCGTCTGAGTGCAGGTAAAAGCCCCTTAACCAGTCGAATTGGTGCAATCAAGTTCACAGCAATGACTCGTGCAATGTCTTCATCCGAACAGTTTTCAAAGGAATATTTGCGAGTAAAAGCATTTGTTTCCCAAGTACCTCCCACGTACAGCAAGGCATCGAGTACATCGCTGCCAATTGCCTGCACTGCTGTCTCAACACCAGTCAAATCTGACAAGTCAGCACTTATCCATTCGCCAATTGGTGAAGGCGTGCGGGATACGGCTAGCAAACGGCCCGACTGCGGCGCGAGGTGCTCGGCAACCGCCAGCCCAATTCCGCGACTTGCTCCTGCAACAAGAATGGTGTTGAACATTTTCTAAATTCTTAGCACATAGTTCTATCAAGTATACTAACGAATCAAGGGATTTTTGTTTTGTGCGGCCGCAAATATCGTTTTCTCTATTCTACCCAATCTTGTCTCTGGGCGTTTAGCACTTTGAATCCAAAAGAGGATGTTTTTTTTAGTTGTTTTGTTGAATGCTGCAAAGTTTCTATTTGCAGTATCGTCTGTTTCTAAAGCTTGTTTTAAGTCTGCTGGAATAACTAATGCTTCAATCAAATCTAAACTTGTCCACGAGCCATCTTGTTTAGCTGCTATAATTTTTTCTAACCCAGCTTCCGTCATCTTCCCTTCCGCGATCAATTCTTCGATATATTGCTTGTTCAATTTTGACCAGACACTTTTTGGTTTGCGAGGCGTGAAGATTTGTCGGTAACTCTCTGCATCCAAAGAGTTGACTTTGCTGTCAATCCAACCAAAGCAAAGTGCTTCTTTGACTGCTTCGCTGTACCGCACGCTTGGTTTGCCACTTTTGACTTTGTAGTAAACCAGCCAAACTCCGATCGCCTTTCCAGAGTTTTGCTGCAACCACTGCCGCCAGCAGGCGCGATCGCCAGCATAAACTAGAGCGAGTTGGTATTCAAATTTCGGCATAACAGGAAAGAGATTTAACCAAAACTATTTAAGAACTTAGACCATTTCTAAACATCCTCACTACAATATTTGCATCACCCAGGTGCGTCGCTGTGGGAGCATCTCAGTTTTGCATTTATTTGTAGTGCGAGCGTCCCGCTCGCGTGCTTTATAACCCACATTCCGCAGATGTGGGTCGGTTTTTTTATCAGTTGTGAAAACTTGGAATCCAAACGCTTTTGGGCTGAAATTATGCAGTATTAGCGTCACAG
>NZ_JAEQCI010000058.1:0-5628 GCF_020738565.1 Microcoleus sp. PH2017_12_PCY_D_A
CCGCAGCGGCACAAAAGACGGTTGGATCGAACTATTGGGTACGCGGCGCGACTTTCGGAAAATGGGATTAGGAAAAGCCATGCTGTTAGCTGGTTTGCAAACCTTAAAAGCAGCGGGTGCAAATACAGCCAAACTCAGCGTCGATGCAGACAGTTTGACAGGCGCGACAAAGCTTTACAAATCAGTCGGTTTCCGCCCGATGGAAACTTGGCTGTCGTGGGCTAAACCAGTTTAAATTCGTAATGCTGGCCAGAAACCGGGTTTTTGCGACAGACTTGGTGACAACTCGTAGATTCTGGAAAAAACCCGGTTTCTTGGATTGTGTGCGAGTAGTCAGAAACCGGGTTCCATGGGACAGACTTGGTGACAACTCGCAGATTCGGGAAAAAACCCGGTTTCTTGGATTGTGTGCGAGTGGCCAGAAACCGGGTTTTACCAACAATATTTGCCTAAAACCCATAATTTCCTCAACCCGCGCCGCCTTTTCTTGATTTCCTAAATCTGGCGGAAATTTACGGCTGTTATCAAATTCGGACTCACTCCAATCATAATACCTAACTCCTCTCCTGTCAACAGGTTTTTGATGATTGTTCCCAGAGTATTTTGAGTAATTGCTAACTGACTCAAACTCAAACCACCGCTTAATCCCATCAAATCTTGACCCGGGTAAAATCAGCGATTATATCAAATCCTTGAGCCGAATTTAGTACAAAGATATCCTTACCGCTACCGCCAATCAAACTATCATTCCCCAAATCTCCGAAAAGGACATCATCACCTTTTCCGCCTAGCAAAGTATCGTTATCTTCCCCTCCATAAAGGGTATCATTTCCTTCGCACCCTCCCAGGATATCTGCTGCTTCGTTACCGCTGATAAAATCATTACCTACACCGCCGCAGATAGTATCCGAACCTAACTTTCCAAACAGGTAGTCATCACCCTCACTACCAAGAATTATGTCATCGGTAGTGATAAATATGTAGTGATTAGATATTTATTGGTTCAAAACATAGTTGTAATGATGGATAAAATACCAAATAGCACCAATAGGGTTTTCTAACTTATTAGAAAACGAAAGAGTCTTTCTTACTAGACGAGAAACACCTTGGCGCAATGTATTATTAAATCTTTCAATGTGATTAGTTTTTCCACTGTCTTTACCCACTGGCTGATGACGTAGCGAAGGAAAAATAAAAGCATATGCCGCCCAAAAATCTGTATAGCAAACAGCACATTGTCTATATACCATCGGTAGAGAATTCCATAATTGTTCGGCTCCTTCTTCGCTACGATCGCCAATATAAACCAATACAGTTCACTTAAGAGCGATCCCCCCTAACCCCCCTTCGATGCGGGGGGGACAAGAATGCTCTCTTTCGTCCCCCGACAATCAGGGGGATGCGAGGGGGATCTCCGGGGGACAAATAGTGTTAAGTGAACCGTATTGCAATATAAACACCAATAATTTCTCTGGTCTCTCTATCCATTACTAACCACACCCATTGCTTGTTTTCTTTACAATCTACAAATGACCACAGTTCATCACATTCAACATTCAATCTGATTTTTTTTTAGGTTTAACCTTTACTGTGCGTTCAATTGAGGCATATTTATTATTTATGTAATCTTGTAACCATTTTTGAGAAACACCCGTGCTTCTAGCTATACCAGCCAAAGATATCTTCTCCAAAAGAAGTCGGCAAATTATCTTATACAAGAAAATAAATTACTTTCTTAGTCGGATTCTCGACAAATTGGCGACCACAAGTTTGACATTTGTATTTTGGTTTTTTATTATGAATAATACCATTTTTAACTGTGCGATCTGAACCACAAGTAGGGCAATTTGGTCGTACAAATAGCATATTACATGACTAAACTAATGTTGGCAGATATCAAAATATCGAGCAATATTCACCTATAATAGCACAAGTGTAAATAAATCTCCATTCGAGCGCGTAAAGAAATATTAAAGTCACAAAATTTGATTGTGTGAGTTATAAAATTATCCTATGTATTCAATTACTGTAATTAAAAATCACTACATATTTATTACTACCATAATGACATGAGGTTTGCTTGCTCCTGCCATTGCATAGATTTCTCCTTGCCTGTACTCGTGTTTGATGGGGCTGACTTTCTCGCCCTCTCAATAGACATCTCCAATAATTATTGTGGAACAGGCAGGATGCCTGTTCAAGACTTGCTTTTTTGGAGTGGTCTAATAGTTTTCGGGGGAAACGTAGGTGCAGCTTTTACTTGCTGTCATATAAATAGACATCTCCAATAATTATTGTGGAACAGGCAGGATGCCTGTTCGAGACTTGCTTTTTTGGAGAGGTCTAATGTGAGGTTGGTGAGGATTGTACAATTATAGCAGTAGCACGGGCGAGGGCCCGACGCCATCGCCCTTCGCGGAAATTGGGCTGAATTTATCTAAAAATTTTATAATTATTTGAAATAATCTTAGGTTTATAGTAAAAAAAATCCTATCTGTAAATAGTTCGCGGTTGCGATGGATTCTCTCACAAGCCTTACTAATAGTTTGTACTGAGGAGAGATTTTCAGCGGCACACCGCTCTATTTCGCTTTTGTCAGGCAGTACAACGCAATCAAGGGTGCAAAACTGAAACCACAATTTTAGATTAAAGAAAAACAGGTTGGAATTTTTTTCTATTTAAGGAGAGTAACATTCGAGCCATAAAAGCAATCTCATATATTATAAAAGCTGTAAGTTTACTTGAAAAATTGTTATACAACATCCTCATAAAGATAGATCCCAATTATCAATTCCTTGTAAAGTTTTATACTCTTTTCTCTCTTGCTCTACTGAGGGCTGGGCTTGGCAATTTGTTACACAAAAAAGTTTTCTTGACATTATTGACGGTTGCTATCTCTATAGATACGATTCACTTAGCGATCGCTCAACTTTACGAACTCAAAAAATGCTGTTTAACTCCACACTATTTTTGGTATTTTTGGCGGTTGTGGTGTACGTCTATTACTTGCTGACACCGCAATACAGACGTTGGTTCTTGTTATTGGCTAGCTACTGCTTTTATTGGGTGTGGAGCGTACCTTACTCACTCCTAATGGTTTTATATACCCTGCTAGCTTATATAACAGCTCGCATTATCGACTCATCAAATAAAAAGAGAGAGAGAACTACTGCTTTAATTAGTTTTGTGGTTGTAGTTATAAGCACTCTCTGCCTGTTCAAATACGCAAATTTCTTTTCGGCTTCGGCATACTCCCTGTTGGGATTTCATCCGTGGCCTCAACTAAATCTGCTATTGCCTTTGGGTATTTCTTTTTACACATTCCAGACGATCGGTTACATAGTCGATGTCTACAAGGGCGTTACACCAGCCCAAAAGTCATTTCTCGACCTAGCGCTGTACGTCATTTTCTTCCCTAATCTGGTTGCTGGCCCGATCGTCCGCGCCAAGGTTCTCATGCCCCAGTTGACGTGCGAGTCACCGGTAGACTGGGTTGGGATCCGCAGTGGCATTGCCCAAATCATCTGGGGGATGCTGAAAAAAGTTTATATAGCTGACCCGATGGCATCAATTACCAGTGAGGCTTTTAGTGCGCCCCAGAGCGTTTCCGGGTTGGGGTTGTTACTAGCTACCTTCGCTTTTGCAGTTCAAGTCTACTGCGACTTTTCTGGTTATTCAGATATGGCGATCGGTTCTGCCCGCCTGTTCGGAATTGAACTGCCGAAAAATTTTGACAGGCCCTATATGGCTTACAGCATTACTGATTTTTGGCGCCGCTGGCACATTTCACTGTCAAATTGGCTGCGCGACTATCTTTATATTCCCCTGGGTGGGAACCGGCAGGGTCAACTCCGTACCTATGCAAACTTAATGATCACCATGCTGCTGGGAGGCCTCTGGCACGGTGCTGGATGGAACTGGGTTGCTTGGGGAGGTTTGCAAGGGGCAATGCTGTCAATGGAAAGAGCGTTTGGACTCTCCTCTGCACCTAAGTCGAAAGTTAGTTATTTCCTGCGCTGGCTGTTGACCTTTTTTGTAATTTGTACTTCTTGGGTACTCTTTGAATCGTCTGATTTGAACAGTGCGGGTGTGGTATTTCAACGGATATTGACCTTTGCTGATGGCCGGATACCGATTGACTATCGCCCGCTATTCTACCTGGCCCTAGTTTTGCTAGTTCAATGGGGAGATGTGAAGCAACGGTGGATGAGCTGGGCTCAGATGCACCCAAATTTGCTCAAGGTGATTGTTTATACGATCGCAATTGCGCTGATATTTACCTTCGCCGGCGCCTCAAGTTCCAATTTCATTTACTTCCAGTTCTAATCGGATTGACAAGTTATGCTCCCAATATTTAATGACCAAGCACTTTCCCATGTAAAAACCGCATTTCGCCGCACGACCGTAGACTTGTCAAAGCTATTGTTAGCAGCTTTATTATTGGAAGGAATTCTGCAAGTTATTGCTCCTGAGTACAGGAATAACGTTTTCGATCGCGAATTTACAGGAGGTCGTCCCATCGCCATGAGCAGTGCGGGAAATCGCGGCCCGCTGCTGCCGGTGCAGAAACCCCCAGGCGAAGTGCGAATTCTCGGCATGGGAGATTCAACAACATTTGGGACTGGGATTGGTGCAGAAGATACTTGGCCTGCTCAATTAGCAACTGTTTTTCAGAAAAATGGTGCCAAAGCAACCTATATCAACAGCGCTATAGAAGGTTCTACCCTCAAAGAAATCAACTATGTTTATCGCAACCAGTGGTCGGCCTACAAACCAGATGTAGTAGTGCTGGCGGTAGACAACAACATGGTCTCAATGACGTGGTTTCGCCGCGAGGACAAAGGTGCACCGAAAAACCCCTATCTAGAGCCAGCCCCTCAATCCAAACTGGAAAATTTGAAAAACGGATTAAAACAAGTTACTCGCGTCTTAGCTTCTCCTTCCTGGCTGAGAATCAACTCCCAAAAATGCTTGTACTTGCTGGGTTTATCAAATAACAACCTCAAACCGGAAGCTCCTTTGGGCGCAACCCTAGCCTTGGGCCCGAAGCAGGCTGATGTGCCTCCCGATCTTGCTGACCGTGCTTGGAAGCAGTTTGAAGCAGATTTGAGCTTACTCCGAGACTCCGTTGCTGCGGACGGTCGATCGCTCGTTGTACTTTACTTACCTACTCGCTTTATGACTTTTGACGGGTTTTCTGACAACGAGCAGCGAGTGCCAAAAAATCGGCTGACTATCGACGCCGGGAAGCGACTGGGGGAAATTAGTCAGTCACTGGGTGTACCCTATCTCGACGGTACCGAACCAGTCCGTCGGGGTAGGGCACAAATTGCCGAAAAAGAAGGTCGTTCTGCTCCGATGTACATTAAGTTTGATAGTGTCCACCTTGACAAAGACGGCAATCAAGCTGTTGCTGAAGGGTTGTTCGAGCTCGTTAGCAAATCTGAAAAAGCTCGATAAAATCTGTCTGTAGTGTTGGTACCAGATGCGATCGATTACTATAACAAAATGGTTCGTAGTGCGGACTTCAGTCCGCAGGGTTTTGCGGACTCAAGTCCGCACTAGGAACTTTACAAAAATGGTTCGTAGTGCGGACTTGAGTCCGCAGGGTTTTGCGGACTCAAGTCC
>NZ_JAEQCI010000058.1:5757-29691 GCF_020738565.1 Microcoleus sp. PH2017_12_PCY_D_A
TTTTGCGGACTCAAGTCCGCACTAGGAACTTTACAAAAATGGTTCGTAGTGCGGACTTGAGTCCGCAGGGTTTTGCGGACTCAAGTCCGCACTAGGAACGAATGTGATTGCGGTTAATCGATCGCACACAATACGGCTAGTTTTAACGTCGGCGCGGCGCCGGAAGCCTGGCGCTATTTGACGGTTGCGGTTTTTCTTGCAGCTTCATCGTCAAACTCACCCGCTTTAACTTTTCATTCACCTCCAAAACCCGCACTTTCACAACTTGTCCGACTTTCACAATCTGTTTTGGATCGTCCACAAAGCGATCGGCTAATTGAGAAATATGAACCAAACCATCTTGGTGCACACCCACATCAACAAAGGCTCCAAAGTTAGCGACATTCGTGATGATACCTTCCAATTCCATCCCAACTTGCAAATCGGAGATTTCGTTAATTCCGGCTTGGAAAGTGGCATATTTAAACTCGGCCCGCGGGTCTCTTCCCGGCTTTTCTAGTTCGGAAATAATGTCTCGCAGTGTGGGTTCTCCGACTTTCTCGGTCACATATTTCTTAATATCTAAAGTCTTGACTTGTGCCGATATTTGTGTTATTTCGGTCAGCGGCAAACTTAAATCTTTGGCGATCGCCTGGACTACAGGATAACTTTCGGGATGAACTGCTGTATTGTCCAGCGGGTTTTCGCCGCCGCGAATGCGGAGAAATCCGGCTGCTTGTTCAAAAGCTTTCGGGCCGAGTTTGGGAACTTTTAGCAGTTGGCGGCGATTTTTGAACGCGCCATTTTCGTTGCGGTAATTGACGATATTTTTGGCAACTGTTGCTGTCATTCCCGATACAAAGGTCAGCAGTTCTTTGGAGGCTGTGTTTAAGTCAACTCCGACATAGTTGACGCAGCTTTCGACGGTTTCGTCGAGTTTCTTTTTGAGCAGTTTTTGGTCAACGTCGTGCTGGTATTGACCGACTCCGATCGATTTTGGGTCAATTTTCACGAGTTCGGCTAAAGGATCTTGCAAGCGCCGCCCGATGCTGACTGCACCCCTGACTGTGATGTCGAGATCGGGAAATTCGGCGATCGCCACATCGCTTGCTGAATAAATCGATGCACCGGATTCGTTCACCATTACTTTAATCGGTTTTCTGTCCATATCTGCCAAAACTTCCGATACAAATTCGTCTGTTTCTCGGGAAGCTGTACCGTTGCCGATCGCAATTAATTCAATTTTATATTTTTCAATCAAATGCTTGACAATTTTACCAGCTTGCTGTCTTTGACCGGCCGCTTGGTGGGGGAAAATGGCTTGATATTCCAAAAACTGCCCGGTTTCGTCGAGGGCGGAAACTTTGCACCCGGTGCGAAATCCCGGATCGATCGCCAGTGTGGGTTTCATTCCCGCCGGCGCCGACAGCAGCAACTCGCGGAGGTTGGTTTCAAAGGTGGTGATGGACTCGATGTCAGCCTCGGCTTTGTGGTGCGATCGCACTTCCGTCATCAGCGAAGTCTTCATCAGGCGGTTGAAAGCATCCTTCAAGGTCGATCGATAAAACTCCTTAACTTCAGGTATCCTAGTTTTAATTTCCTGAGATTCCAAATAAGCCATCACCGCCGACTCATCAAACCCTAAGTCTAAATCTAAAACCCCCTCCGTTTCCCCGCGAAACAGCGCTAACATATTGTGCGACTGAACATTTCTCGCTGCAACTTGGTAATTGCGGTACATTTCAAATTTCGTAGTTCCTTCCGGGAAATCCTCTTTAATTTTCGAGACAAAAACCCCATTTTTCATCAAAAAATCTCGCAAATAAGCGCGCAATTCGGCTTTTTCGGAAACTGCCTCTGCCAAAATATCCCCAGCACCTTTGAGAGCTTCTTCTGCTGTTTTCACGCCCTTTTCTTCCGAAACATATTGGGTTGCTTCCGCTTCGATATCGGCGGGTTTAGCAGTCGGCAAATTCAGAGACTTGATAAATTCTGCCAGCGGTTCCAAACCTTTTTCTCTCGCAATTGTCGCCCGCGTCCTGCGCTTGGGCTTGTAAGGCAGATAAAGGTCTTCGAGTTCGTTTTTTTGCAAGCACGACTCGATTTTAGCTTGCAATTCGGCCGTGAGTTTGCCCTGGGAGGCGATCGTCTCTAAAATAGACTTTTTGCGGTCTTCGATTTCCGTCAAATAAGTGAAGCGATCGGAAATGTCCCGCAACTGAATTTCGTTCAGCAAATCGGTGCGTTCTTTGCGGTAGCGGGCAATAAACGGAATAGTTGCTCCCTCGGCAAAAAGTTCCAGAGCATTATTGACTTGGGAGATATTGATGGAAAGTTCTGTAGCAATCAGTTGGGGAATGTTGAGCATAGTACAAAATTTTGAGTCAATTACTGGCGGTTAATAAATTATTTATGAGAGCCGCGAATTAAGAGGAAAATGAACCGCAGAGGCGCAGAGGACACAGAGGAGGAAATGAGATAAATAAAACTTTGAGAAGGTTTGAACGATCGCCCTAGCAGGATTAAAGTGATGTTAGCATAAATGCAGTCATTTCTCAATATTATATGTTTCCTTTTAAATATCCTGTGCCGCAAAGCGATCCGCCGCGATCGCCCAGAGAAACGCTGCCGACGATGTACGATTTACCTAGCGAAGATCCGGAGGAACCAGGTTTGCCCGACGAATTTCACGATTTGCAGCCGCAGTTGTTAACCCTGGCCTTTCGCCCTCGCAATTATCAGGCTTCTGAGATATTTAGCGGCACTGACATGAACCTTTATTATGACGTGCAGCACCCTCTGTGGCACAAACGCCCGGATTGGTTTGGAGTTGTGGGAGTTCCGAGACTGTACGATGGATCGGAACTGCGGATGAGTTACGTTACTTGGCAGGAAGGCGTGAATCCTTTTGTAATTGTGGAACTGCTTTCGCCAGGAACGGAAAAAGAAGATTTAGGCGCAAATATCGATGAGGAAAAGTTGCCAACTGCGTCGAATGCTGCGGGTAACGGGCAAGTTTTGGAGGTCGAGATAAATGAGAAACCGCCCAGTAAATGGGAGGTTTACGAGCAGATTTTGCGGGTTCCTGTTTATGCAGTTTTCAGTCGCTATACTAACAGGTTGCGAGTGTTTGAATTTAATGCAGGACACTATCAAGAATTAGAATTGTCTGACTCGCGGGTGTGGATTGCGGATCTAGGTTTGGGCTTGGGTTTGTGGGAAGGGGAGTTTCAGGGAGTCGATCGCCTGTGGTTGCGCTGGTATGATGTAGATGGCAATTGGATTCTGACTGAAGCGGAACAGCAACGGCAGCGCGCTGAGTCAGCGGAAGCTCAATTGCAGTCTTTAATTCAGCGGCTGCGGGAATCTGGCATAGATCCCGATCGATTTTTAAACCGTTAGAAAGGACTGAAGTCAGGTTCGTAGTGAGGACTTTAGTCCTTCTTCTAACAGGTTCGTAGTGAGGACTTTAGTCCTTCTTCTAACAGGTTCGTAGTGAGGACTTTAGTCCTTCTCCTTCTTCTAACTCCCAGAGAGGACTAAAGTCCTCACTACAAACTCGTTTTAAGATTTAACAATAATTTGATGAGTTTCAGCTTGTTTGTTCCTAACACTATTTATGGTAAATCCTTCCGCATAAGGTGACTGATGCAAATAAGCCTTACCCGCAGAACCAAAAAGTTGCAACTTGCCCGAAATCACCGATCGCATAGCAGCGATCGCCTTTTCCATAACTTCCAACAAATCCGGATCTGACAAAGAATTGCTAGTTTTCAACACATCCATATAAGCATCGCGAACTTCCGTATTCACATTAAACTTAGACACACCTAATTTAATAGATTGATCGATCGTAGATTCCGGCAAACCGCTAGCGCCGTGCAATACTAACGGCACCGAAACAGAAGCCCGAATTTTTGCCAAACGCGGAAAATCGAGTTTCGGTTCGCTGAAATATTTACCGTGAACGTTGCCAATTGTAACCGCTAGAAAATCCACCTTAGTTGCTGCAATAAACTCTACAGCTTCCACCGGATCGGTCATCTTTGCTGCTTTTTCTTCAATTGTCAAACCGTCCTCCGTGCCGCTAATTCTGCCGATTTCTGCTTCAACTACCGCACCGTTAGCGTGGGATAATTCAGTCATTTCGCGAGTAAATATTAAATTTTGTTCGTAAGCCAAAGGAGAACCGTCTGCCATAATTGACTTGATACCGGCGGCTAGGGCGAGGTGAATGTCTTTTTCTGAGGTGCTGTGATCTAAGTGTACTGCGATCGGCACGGAGGACTTGCGCGCTGCTTCCATGCAAAGCGCGACTAAAGGCGATTTTCCGTATTTGAGGGCGCTGGGGTGAAGTTGCAGCATCGCCGGACTTTGCAGCGCTTCGGCGGCATCGATGACGGCTTTTACTCCTTCGAGATTGTACACGTTAAAAGCGCCGATCGCGTAAGCGTTTCTCCGGGCCGTGTTCAACAATTCGCTAGTTGAGGCGAGCATAAGTACCTGGCATAAAAACTTTTCTGAAGTTTTATCATCCTATCAAAGTTCGGTTGCCAGCTCATCTTAATTTTTATTTCTGGTAATTGCGAATTCTTGTGTAAGGTGCGCAATGCGCACCCGGGGATTTTTTAGGTGCGCATTATTTATTGATTTTATGCAAGGTGCGCAGTACGCACCGTAGGATTTTTTAGGTGTACATTATTTATTGATTTTATGCAAGGTGCGCAGTGCGCACCCTAGGACTAATTCATTTACTATTTTTGTGCGTTACCAGCGTGCAAACCGCACTCTTTCATCGTCGATTCTTCCCACCACCAACGACCCTCGCGTTCGTGTTGGTTCGGCAATACCGGTCTCGTACAAGGTTCGCAACCGATGCTTACAAAACCGCGTTCGTGCAATTTGTTGTAAGGCACTTCCAAGGCGCGAATGTATTCCCAAACCTCTGCCGAAGACCAGTTTGCTAAGGGGTTGAATTTAATTAATTCATGGTCAGGAGTTGAGAACGCACTGTCAACTTCAATAACCGGAATATGATTGCGGGTACTGGGACTTTGGTCTTTGCGCTGACCGGTAATCCAAGCATCGAGAGTATTCAGTTTGCGGCGCAGCGGTCTGACTTTCCGCACGCCGCAGCATTCTTTGTGACCGTCTTGATAAAAACTAAACAATCCCTTTTCATCTACTAGGGCTTGTACTTCTGCTGCATCGGGAAACATTACTTCTATTTTAATGCCGTAATGTTTTCTGACTTCCTCCAAAAACTGATAGGTTTCTGAGTGCAACCGTCCCGTGTCTAGGGTGAAAACGCGGAAGTTTTTAGTGATTTTTGATGCCATATCGATCAGAACTACATCTTCGGCACCGCTGAAAGAAATTGAGATATTGTCAAAATTGTCTAGGGCAAATTTGAGAATTTCTCGCGGTGTTTTTTGACTGTATTCTGCTTCGAGGGCGGCAATGTTGAGATTTCTCTGGATGGCAACCATATTTTCGGGCGATCGGTGTTCTTTTCTCTAACCCTTTATTATACCCGATCGCAGTATCTTTCTCACTGATGAATCACAGCTCGCTCAAAGATGCATCCACAGCTTGAACGCAGCAGCCGTAGAGAGGAAAAAGGTTGAGACTTGACAGCAGTATCGCCCCCAACGTCCCTCGCTAAAATTTTTCGCCCTGCAAGTCTCGCACGAGGGGATGAATGCGGTGTGAAATTTCACGGTACAACCACACTCAAACGTTTGATGTCATCTCATCTGTTTTGTGCGCTGAAGTTTAGTTCTTCTCAATCAGACTCAGGTTTTTTCAAATATATGCGTTCCATATCCCGCGTGTTTAAGTATAACGCAACTTTATTCAATTGCAGTTTAGCCGCCATATCCTTCAGGATGCCTTTAATGAGCTGACTTTTGCTGACAACGCCCACATTATACAATAGCCGATCGAGAGTTAGCGATCGCCCCACATAATCTGTTTTCAGCACTGTAAATCCTGCCTTAGTTGCAAGTTTTTCTAGCGTGTTGGTCGTAAAAAAGTAAATATGTCCGTCGCAACTGAGACTTCTTTCTCTTTTACCCAATAATTTGAACATCAAAGTATCGTATCGCGGGGTTTCCATCACGAATATTCCCCCCGGCTTCAAGATCCGGTAAACTTCTTGTAACGTACTGCAAGGATCTGATACGTGTTCGATCACGTGCATCATCAATACAGCATCTGCCGATCGATCGGCGATTCCAGCTTTTTCTAGTATGGTGGGGATGATTTTGATGCCAAACTCAGATTCTGCATATCTGCACATACCGACATTGGGTTCAAGCCCAACTACATTCCAACCATCTTGCTTAAAGTAGTTCAACAAATACCCCAAGCCACTGCCGACTTCTACTAACGTACCTCTTTCGGGATAATGTTCGCGCAGAAATTTTCTGGTTATTTCATAATCTTTTACTTGCAGTGCTTCTTTTTCCAGCCTCTGCGAATCTTGGTTGACTATTGCAGATAATACAAAGTCTGGATCGTAGTTTTCTATTAATACATTGTCTACTTCTTTGATTCTGGGGTTGGCATACATCAATCCACAGGATTTACAATTGACAATTTGATTGACTTGGGCTACTCCCGGCTCAAATCTCACAGTATAGTCCTTACTACCGCACAAATTGCACGCAACGTATGTCATAGCTTTTAAAGTCCTACTTGATTCAAACAGGATCGAGATGTATTAGCAGATTAACCTGTCCGCATCTAACTTGTGCTGTAACTTAATATTATTTAACTTTTAATGAGTTCGTTTTTTAGGTAAAATTCCGATTGCATCTGTGATTGTGTGGTTTAACGCAAGTAGAGCGGTACAAATAAATGTCAGATGGCGATGCCAGGTTTTGCAACCATAAATTTGCTATTTTCATATATCTTTACATTCCCCGCCATCCAAAATTTTATTTTTTTGACGCCTGTCTACTTAATAAAACTTCAACTTTTAGTTTTGAGAATAACGGCAAGTGACTATTTGCTCTTTGCTGCCAAATTTTCCATTTCTTTCTGCCACTTTTTCAACAAAACTTCGCGCTCTTTTTGTTCCTGAGGTTCCGGCATTCTCAAGCCATTTCTAGCATCATATTTGCCGTAATACTGCGACATTCCCTGAAAAGATGTTGTCCCGTCATTGGGCAGGATTTTTTGCTGTCTGAGCCACTTTTCGCAAGAACTTTGCCACATAAAAACGCGATCGTGTACTTCGCCACCTAATTTTCTGATGCGCTCAATAGAAAGTTCTTTCTTGACAAACAACAGCCGATCGCTCTCTTTGCTGCGCTTAATCAAGCGAATTTCGGCGCCGGTGCCCCGGAAAAACTCGATCGCGCAATAGCCCTCCAACTGAAAAATGCAGACTTCAGTTACTTCGCCCCCGTCCTCTGGTAAGATATCCGCATCAAACTGCAACTGATAGCCGCTCGCGCTCGCAGACGACTGCGGCAACAGCAAGCGCACCCGCAGCAGGCGATCGCTGTAATTTGCCCAAAAATCCCGGCGCTCCTCCAACTGCTTAATTTCCGCATCAGACAGCCGCAGCATCCGCGCCACCAAATCGATTGTTTTCTGGAAATAACTGTAATTTAGCCCGCCAATCCATCGCCTCAGCGACTCTTGAGCCGGAGCCGAAAGTAACTGCAATTTCGGATAATATTCGTCTCGCACCCACTCAACCAATTTCGGCCGTTGATTTTTGAGAATATCAGTCGAAATTTTCACTAACAACTCTTCAACTGCTGCAAGTTGCGGCGCTGGTGGCATTTCCTTCAAGCACCGGAGCAGCCATTCTACGCCCGACAAATCGGCAACCTGATTTTTGGCAAAAATTCCGGCCAGGTGCGCTGCGGCGCGATCGACTGCGGGAATGGTTGCGGGTAACTGAGCTTTTCTTAACAGTTCCGCAGGAGTTTTCAGGTATTGCCAACTCAGTTTTGCTAGCTCGTAATCCGGCAAATCGCGGGTCAGTATTTTAATGATTTGCACTGGCAGAGCATCGGTACGAGTCGCTGTATCAGCAAAGTCGGCAAAGCACTCTACCAAAGATCGATCGAGCGCGGGATCATTGCTAGAAACAGGATTTTCTAACTGCTGGCTGTAATGCAGCGCCACACGCCACAGCAACTGCTGTTTCAGCCGCACATTGTTCTGAGCTACCAGCCAAATAGCTTGAGATATTTCTTGGGTGCGATCGGGATTTTTCATATCCCATTGAGATTTAGCCCAGAGACAATAAGTCCATTCCAGAGGAGTAATACTGTCAGCTCGATCGCCCTCAATATCTGCTATAATTTCTGCCATCCCTCGCAAAACACCTGCTTTCACTTCGGGAACATTTGGCTTGCTTTTCTGTGCAAAGCTTGCCGCCTTTTTTATTTTTTCTGGCTGCCGCTGGCTGGGATTTTCCGGTAGTTGAATCTCGCGAAACTGAAGGCTCATATTTATAATTTATTTCCTATAAAGTTGCTGCACTCGCCTTATGCAATTCTTGACGCCTCAACCGACTTTTGTATAGAAATCTCTCGCAAGTGCGCGATCGATCATAATTGAAAAACCAGGTTGATTGCCTCGCCCGCGCGTCTGTCCTGTGATTGTAATATTTTACACAATTTTCGAGATTCAGGGAAGGTACGGCTGGGAAAAATCGATCGGTTGCGTGTTATTCTCTCTTTCGGCAGAAGTCAAGCTAGCTTGTCCGTGCCGCAGTAGTGCTGTGAACTCAAAAAAGAAGGATAAAAGTGCGATCGACCTACCTGACAATTTCCCTTTCAAGTAGCATAGACTAAATTTGTAAAGTGTTATTAACTTTGATGGTACGCGACAACAACTCACAAGTTAAGAAAAGTTGCCAACAAAACCGACCGCAATAACCCTGTCGCTCAGCAAACTTTACTATAGATAAAACTAGAAAATTTGTGATGAGAATTGCCCAAGATTTCCCCCTATTCGAGCGAGTTGGGCCCCAGCTTGCGGAGGAATTGAACTGGTAGTCAGCCTCTTGACCGATGAATTGTCAAAATTGCCAGCCCCAGATATGTTTAGCGGTTGGGGAATTAGCACCCTGTCCTCAAAATCACCCGCCTACAATCCCATCGGCTACCACACAGGCTCAGTCTGGCCGCACGACAACGCTTTGACAGCTATGGGACTGCGCTCGCGATCGCGATCGTCGAACAAGCCCTAGAAGTAGTCAAGGCTTATTTGACATGACTTTGCTGCAACCCTACTGTCCCCCCGAACTATTTTGCGGCTGCGAGCGCAACAGCGAGAGCGATCGCCCCGTGCAGTATCCTGTAGCTTGCTCGCCCCAAGCTACAGGATACTGGCAGTATTTTTCAACTGTTGCAAATGATGTTAAATTTAGTTCCCGATGCCCCTAACAACCAACTGCGAATTATCGATCCGGCCTTACCAGAATCGATTAATAAATTGTCGCTCAACAACTTAAGGATCGGCTCAACTTTGCTAGATTTGTAATTTTAGCGATCGAGTTCATCCACCGCTTGTCGGGTGATGAAAAAACGCGGTAATCTGCGAGTAATTATCGAAGCTTAAATTGAGTAAATTAGGAATTGGGGATTCCCTATTCCCAATTTCCTCAAAATCCGTTAAATCCCTTATACAATCCGTTGCCGAACTTCCTTCTTCCCTTGGGCAATCTGACCGGCTATATTGTATTGAGAAGTGCATTTATTTGTTTGCCAAGCGGCTCCGTCAAACAGCCGTAGCTTTCGCGGGGCGATCGCGATCGCGCCAGTAGCTTCTGGAGCGAGATTATCCGCCGTCAACAATAGTAAGGAAGTGTGAAATTATGTCAAAAATTTTAGTAGTGGACGACGTTCCCAGCGAACTGGAAATCATCTGCCGCATTCTGCAAGATGCCGGACTCGACGTGATCCGGGCTGGTGACGGCGAAGAAGCGATCGCCCTGATCCGAGAAGTGCCGCCTGATCTTGTCATTTTAGACGTAGTGATGCCGCGAATGAACGGATTTGAAGTGATCAGAGAATTGCGGGGCGATCGCGCCACTGCACACTTGCCAGTAGTATTTTGTACTCATAAAAACACCGATATCGATAAAGCTTGGGGAACCGATTTAGGCGCCGATGCTTACGTCAGCAAACCCTTTGAACCTCAGCAACTCGTCAACATCGTGCAGCGACTGCTTTGGGCTTAAACACAATATATCTCTTATCCTCATAGTGAGGGAATTGGGAATTGGGAATTGGGCATAGGGCACTCAGGCATAGGGCACGCAGGCATACCTCACCATGCTTGATAACCGCTATATAAGCTGTTCTACATTTAAATTGTATGTCAAAAATCACTTCAACACTCTTGTGGGATGGCTTTGAGCAGCGTCCCGAATATACAATTTAAATGTGCAACAGCAAAACAGGGAATTGGGAAGAAAGCAAAACAGGGAATTGGGAAGAAAGCAAAACAGGGAATTGGGAATTGGGAAGAAAGCAAAACAGGGAATTGCGCTTGACTTCACTCACACTCTTTTGTGCTAGAGCGAGTGTTCAGTAGCTTTCCCAAAATATCATAGCGAGAAACCCCGTTTTTTGTGAACAAACTGGGTTTCAGAATTCCCTAAAAGTAGTACCTATAAGGATAGCAATCATTGCCGTTGCCCAGCCCGCGATTTATTTAACCATTCGATCCTGGCAAACTGAAGCTCAAAAACTCGCCGCGAGCGATCGGCTTTCCTGGCAAAGCAAAATCCTAATTTGTGAGCTACACTAAAAACAAAAAATCAGCAATGAAAACAAGTGTTCCCCCCGCAGCGGGGAATCAGACAAGTGGAACAAAGCAATTTCTCCTTTTCGGTCAAGGAGGGAGTCTCTTTGGCGTAGAGTTAGAAGCAGTGCGGGAAGTTCTTTCCCTCAACGAACAACCGATTTCCCCGGTTCCCAACACCCTGCCATTTTTGCTGGGATTAACCAACTTGCGGGGCGAAATCTTAGCAGCAGCAGACTTCGGACGGTTTGCAGGCATCGAACCGGTTGACACCCACCACCCAAGCAGTCGCATCTTAGTGGTGGAAGCGCCCGATCCGCGAGACGTGAGATTGTCTAGAATGCGGATGGGATTGGCCGTCTCCCGCGTCGAAGGAGTTTTGTCTCTAAATCCCGATCGCACTGTCTCAGCAATAGATGTCAGTCCCGAGTTAGCTCCCTTCTTAAAAGGTTTGTACAATTCCGACGGACGTTTGCTCATGATAGTCGATGTCGAAGCGATCGCCCATTCCGAACGCTGGTAAGTAAACAGTTGACAGTTGACAGTTGACAGGTTGACAGTTGACAGGTTGACAGTTGACAGTTGACAGTTGACAGTTGACAGATGAGTGCGAGGTTTTTAGATAGTTGACTATTGAGAAATGAAGAATATGGAGTAAATCTAAAATCTAAAATCTAAAATCTAAAATCTAAAATCGATCTATCGCCCGCATTTAATTTGCCAATTCTTAATTTTATAGCTGTTATCAAAAAAGTGAGGTATGCCCGCGTGCCCTATGCCCTATGCCCTATTCCCTATGCCCTATGCCCGGTTTTGTCAGTCTTACCTCATCTTTCTGAGAACCGCCATATCATGAAACTTCTCTATAGCTCGATCGCCACGACATTCACCCTGACATTGCCCGACTTCTCCACCTCGCTGATAGCTGGCATTGCCAATTGCATCATTTGTTTGTGTTACTTTGCGATCGCCTCCCTAATCAGCTTAGGTTTGTGGCGAAACCGTCAATTCGGGTTCGACATCTTCGCCACAGTCACAGCATTCATATTTTGGAGCTGCGCTTTCGGCCACAGCGGCCACGCAGCCGAATACCTGGGATTGCCGCACTCCCATGTGGCGCAAACTGTATCCGATTGGATAACTGTCATTCCGGCGATCGCCTTTTTGAGTTTGTCCAACCGCTACCAGTTCTTAGTAGGTTCCACCCAAATTCTTACCTCCAAAAAAGAAACAGAACAAGCCCTCAGCGAAACTACCCAGCGATTTCAGGCAATCTTCGACCAAGCTTTTCAACTGATCGCATTATTGAGCCCAGACGGCACTCTGCTCGAAGCAAATCAGACAGCGCTAGAATTGGGCGATTTGGAAGCATCAGAAGTGCTGGGACTGAAATTTTGGCACACACCTTGGTGGGCATCATCCCCAACCAACCAGCAGCGCCTAAAAACCAACATTAAACAAGTCTCGGCCGGCAAGTTTGTGCGGGAAGAATACGAAATCACCGGAGCCAACAACCAGGTGACAGTCATTGACGTGTCGTTTAAGCCGCTGTTAAATGAAACAGGAGAAGTATTTCAAATCCTTGCCGAAGGTCGCGACATTACCCAGAGCAAACAGACAGAAGCGGCCTTGCAGCATCTAACCGCAGAACTAGAGCAGCGAGTGAGGGAAAGAACCGAGCAGATTCAGGAAACCAACGCACTATTGCAAGAAGAAATTCGCGATCGCACCGCAGTTCAAGAACAATTAAAAGCCTCCGAACAATTTTTAAACAACATCATCAACACCATACCCGATCCAATTTATGTCAAAGACGAACAGCACCGCTGGCTAGCATTAAATGATGCCTTTTGTCAATACATCGGTCGCAGCAGATTGGAACTAATTGGCAAATCCTACCGCGACTTCTTGCCCAAAGAGCAAGCAGACATATATGAAGAAAAAAACAAATTAGTTTTCTTGGCAAACACCAGCAGCGAAACCCAAGAAACCATTACTGAGCCAGACGGAAATACCCGTTTTCTGTCCGTCAAAAAATCTACTTTTGTAGATAGCTGCGGCAGTAAAGTTCTCGTTTGCGCCATTAGAGAAATCACCAAGCGCGTGCGAATGGAAGAACAACTGCGGGAGACACTCGCCGAGGCTGAAAGCTCCCAAAACTTGCTGCGAACAGTTATTGACGCTACACCCGACTGTATCTTCGTCAAAGATCGCAACTTCCGTTACACCCTAGTCAATGCAAGCTTTGCCACCGCCTTCGACAAAACCAAAGCAGAAATTATTGGTAAAGATGACGGAGAAATTGGTATATCTGTCGATAGCATCTTCGACAACTTACACACCCAAATAAACTCCCGCGCCAACAATCAGTACCCCCTGATCGTCAACGAATTTGCCACCTTAGCTGACGGCAAAGTACACACCTTCGACACCCAGAAATTTCCCCTCAAAGACTCAGAAGGTAACATTTTAGGCGTTCTCGGATTCGCCCGCGATATCACAGAAAGCCGCAAATCCGAACAAGAACTATTGCGGCTCAAAGCAATTTTAGAAACTACAACCGACTGGGTAGGCATGGCCGACTCGCAACAGCGCAGCATTTATCTCAACCGCGCCGCCCGACAAATATTGGGAGTTGGCGAGGACTCAGATTTAGGCCTAATCCGCATTTCCGACCTGACATCGCCCAAAAGTATGGACACTCTGATGAAAGTCGGCATCCCCGCAGCTTGTAGGGATGGGGTGTGGAGCGGCGAGACCATTTGGCAGACTTTAGAAGGTGAAGAAATACCCGTTTCCCAAGTAATTATTGCCCACAAATCTGAGAGCGGAGAAATTGAATTTCTGTCAACGATCGCCCGCAACATCACAGAACGCAAGCGCACGGAACAAACCTTTCAGCAAAACCTGCAAATGCTCGACCTCGCCAGCGACGCTTTGATCGTTCGGGATATTGACGGCACGATTAATTTCTGGAACCAAGGCGCCGAAAAAATGTACGGCTGGACGAAACAAGAAGCTGTGGGCCAATGCACTCATACTCTATTTACTACCATATTTCCCCAACCTTTAGAAACTATATTGGCACAGTTAGAGGAGCGGGAATATTGGGAAGGAGAACTGATTCATACTACAAATTACAACACTATCATCACCGTATTCAGTCGCTGGACTTTGCAGCGAGACGAACATCTTAAACCCAAAGCAATTTTAGAAACCAACAATGATATTACAGAGCGCAAGCAAGCCGAAATCGAAAATCAAAGATTGAGATCGATCGTCGAAAGTAGCTCGGATTTTATCGGCATGGCAACAATGGAGGGAGAGCCATTTTACCTGAACGCCGCCGGCATGAAACTAGTGGGAATCAACTCTCCTGAGGAACTCAAAGCCAAGAATACGGGGGAATTCTTTTTTCCAGAAGACCTCCAGCAATTTACCGCAGAAATTATGCCCACAGTCATGGAAACGGGCTATTGGCGCGGCGAGTTTCGGTTGAAGCACTTTCGCACCGGCGATCGCATTCCCGTTGACTACAGCGTATTTACAGTCAAACACCCAGAAACAGGACAGCCAATGGGGTTAGCGACTGTGACGCGCGACATTCGCGATCGCAAGCGGGCAGAAGAAATGCTGCGCGATCGCGAAAGACTGTTCCGAGCCATTTTTGACCAATCCTTCCAATTTATTGGTCTGCTCAAACCCGACGGCACGATGTTGGAAGCTAACCAAACAGCCCTCGACGCCGCTGAGGTGGGGATTGAAGAGGTAGTAGGCAAGCCGTTTTGGGAAACCCCGTGGTGGCAGATTTCTCCTGAAGTCAAGCAGCGGGTACGAGAAGCTGTCGCCAAAGCCGCCGCCGGCGAGGTAGTTCGCTACGAAGCGGAAGTCCTACTTACCGGGGGTTTCGTCGCAACCATTGACTTCTCCCTCAAACCCATCAAAGACGAGAGCGGCAAAGTCGTGCTGTTAATTCCAGAAGGCCGGGATCTGAGCGATCGCAAAGCCCTAGAACGAGAGCTTTCTTTGCGTCAAGCTCGCTTTGACGCCTTTTTCGCCGCAGCACCAGCGGGAATGTTCATCACCGACGACCAACTGCGGTTCATGCAGTTCAACGAAAAATTAGCGGAACTCGGCGGCCAGCCGGCTTCGGCATACATCGGCAAAACCCTATGGGAAGCCGAACCGGAAATGGCGCCGACGCTCGGCCCGCTGTACCAGCAGGTTTTTAATACCAACCAACCGATTTTAAACATCGAACTCTCCCACGCCACCACCGCGCAGCCCGATGTGGTGCGGGATTGGCTGTCTTCTTACTTTCCTTTGCCGGGAGAGGACGGCAAACCCATTGGTATCGGTGCTTTCATCCTGGAAGTCAGCGATCGCAAAGCCCTAGAACGAGAATTAGTTTTGCGTCAATCCCGCTTTGACGCATTTTTCGCCGCCGCCCCGGCTTCGATGTTTATTTTTGACGACCAACTGCGATTCGTGCAAGTCAACGAAAGTTTGGCAGAAACTACCGGGCCCTCAGTTGCCGAACACCTAGGCAAAACCGTCAGAGAAGTCATACCGGAAATGGTCGATACTCTACAGCCGATTTTGCAGGGGGTTTTGGGAAACAACCAGCCGCTTTTAAACATTGAGGTTTCAGGTACAACTCTGGGCCAACCGGGCGTTATCCGAGATTGGCTGGCGTCTTACTTTCCTTTACCGGGAGCTGACGGTAAACCGATGGGTGTCGGGGGTGTGGCGATCGAAATTACCGATCGCAAAAAAGCCGAAGCAGAGCGCGATCGATTTTTCACCCTGTCCCTCGACTTGCTGTGCATAGCCGATTTTCAAGGCAAATTCAAGCGCATCAATCCCGCTTGGGCAACAACCCTCGGCTACAGAGTAGAGGAACTGCAAGACCAATCTTTTCTCGATTTCGTCCATCCAGACGATTGCGAAAGAACCTTAGCAGAAACAGCCAAAATAGCCAGCGGCGCCGAAACAATATCTTTTGAAAATCGCTACCGCTGCAAAGACGGTTCCTACAAATGGCTGTCGTGGAAATCGCGACCTCTAGCCGAAGAAAAGATTATGTATGCAGTCGCTCGCGACATTACTGAAAGCAAACAAACAATTACTCAACTGCAAGAAACAACAGCCCAATTAGCTCGTTCCGAAGACGAATTTAGAGGACAAAGCAATCTCTTGCAACTGCTAATTGACAGCATTAGCGACGGCGTGGTTGCTGCCAACACGAATGGCAATTTTGTTTTGTTCAACCCCGCCGCTGCAAATATGTTTGGCTCGGGTTCGACAGATACTCCCCCCGACGAGTGGGCGGCAAAATACGGTGTATTTTTGCCCGATACCGTCACTCCCTATCCCACAGCCGACATCCCTTTAGTACGCACGCTTCGAGGAGAATCAGTTGACGATGTAGATATTTTCACCCGCCACGCAGGCAAGCCAGAGGGCCTGTGGGTGAAAATTAGCGGCCGGCCGCTCAAAGACGAAACGGGGGCGCTCAAAGGCGGCGTAGTCGTTTGCCGCAACGTCACCCAAGAAAGAGCATCGCAGCAGCAGATGCAGCAGTTGGCCGAGGCACAGGAACGCTTGCTGCAAGAACTCAAAACGCGCCAAAATGCCCTCGATGAATCTGCGATCGTCAGCGAAACAGACCTCAAAGGCACGATTACCTACGTCAACGAAAGATTCACCCAAATTTCCGGTTACAGCATGGGAGAACTGCTGCACCGCGACCACCGCATCGTCAATTCCGGCTACCATCCCAAAGCATTTTTTGCCGAAATGTGGCTGACAATTTCTCGCGGTTTGGTGTGGAAAGGAGAAATCAAAAATCGGCGCAAAGATGGATATTTTTATTGGGTAGATTCGACGATCGCCCCCATTTTTGATACCAGCGGCACCATAGTCAAATATATCGCCATCCGCTTTGACATTACCGAGCGCAAAGAAGCAGAAGAACGACTGGAAAAATTAGCAGCCGAACGCAAAGCTGAAGCCGATTCGATGACGCAGCAAGTCCTCAAACTGTTGGGAGAAATTAAAGGCGCGGCTCAAGGCGACTTGACTGTCAGGGCGGAAGTGACTAACGATGTTTTAGGTGCTGTCGCCGACTCTTTCAACTTCTTAATCGGTTCTCTGCGGAAGGTGGTAACGGGAATTCAAACTTTAGCCGAACAGGTAACATCGGCTACGGGCGAGTCTATTAACAATACCAGCCAACTCACCCAACAGGCGGAAGTTCAAGCAACAAAAATATCTGCGATCATGCGGGAAATCGAGCGGATTGTGAATTCGATCCGCGACGTGCGAGATGTTTCGGTGCGCGCCGAAACAGTCGCCCAGCAGTCTTCTCACACCGCAGAAGTCGGCGGTATGGCGGTCGATCGCGCTGTTGAAGGCATTAACGAGCTCCGGTTGACGATCGCCTCTACCTCAAAAATGATGAAGCGTTTGGGCGAATCTTCGCAGCAAATCGGCAAAATTGTCACTTCGATTTCTCAACTTGCCTCGCAGACCAATTTGTTGGCTCTCAATGCTACTATTGAAGCGGCGCGAGCCGGGGAACAAGGTTTGGGTTTTGCCGTTGTCGCCGAAGAGGTGCGGAAGCTTGCAGAGCGATCGGCAGGCGCGACTGAAGAAATCTCGGAAATTGTCGGTACAATTCAAGAAGAAATCAGCCGCGTGATGAAGGCAATGGAATCGGGAACGCTGGAGGTAGTGGAAGGTACTAAGCTAGCAAGCGAAGCTAAAACTCACCTGAATGCCATCATCGAAGTCAGTCGAGAAATGAATGCTTTGGTGCAAAATATCACTCGCGCTTCGGCTAAACAAACTGTTTCTGCTGAGGAAATTTCTAACAGCATGCAGCAAGTCAATGAGATTGCTAATACAACTGCACAAAAAGGTTCCGATGTCAAAGCATCTTTGGATGATTTATCCGGTTCTGTCAGCAAATTGCAAAAGTCGGTGGCTAATTTCCGCAGTTAGTTATTAGTCAAAGGTTTGTAGTGAGGACTTTAGTCCTTCTATGGATGCGGACTAAAGTCCTCACTACAAACCAATCTTATTAGGGTCATCCTTTTCGGAGATGATATTAAGAGGCTCCCCTTAAGAAGTCACAGTGTGCGATGATGAATGCTAGCATAGATCGGTATTTGGAATATTTTATGGTGCAGCTATCGTGTTTGAGATTGAGTTTACAGACCAAGCAATTGAGGATTTGCAGTGGTTTAAGAAACACGAACAGAATGTAATTGTTGACGGTATAGAGGCTAACCTTTGTTATGAACCCACTACGGAGACGCGCAACCGGAAACCCCTGCGTCCAAACAATACAGCAGAATGGGAATTGAGAGTGGGGCTATATCGCGTTTTGTACAACGTTGACCAGCAAGTTAAAATTGTCAGTATAGAGCGCATCGCTGGCAAGCCTGGGAATAAATACATATTTCAAGGGGAAGAGGAAGAACTATGATGAACTGGGATTATCGAGTATTTTTTGAGGATGGCGGGTACACAATTCGCACGGTGTATTATGACGATACGGGTGCGATCGCAGCCTGCTCGGAAAAAGAAACTGCACCTTATGGAGAATCATTGGCAGAACTTCAAGCAGAATTAAACCAACTCCTGGCTGCTCTAAAAAAGCCAGTTATTTCTGCTGACGATGTGCCGGCTCCAAGCGATCGTCCGAAGGCAAAAAGAGGAAAATCATTGCAAGCAGTGCGGCAACAACTTGGCTTGCAATCGGAAATAACGAAAGAAATTTTGTTGAGTTCAAACGATTAGCAAAGAAACCAGGCGATCGGTAAGAATTCAAAACTACTGGTCGCTTATATTTATCCTAATATGAATGACGATGATTTAAACGAATTAATAGATGCTTTTACCGCAGAAACCCAAGAGTTTCTCCAGTCAATGGAGACTCACCTGCTGGCGATGGAAGGGGCAGATTTGAAAGAGCGACAAGCGGGAGTTAAAGAAATGTTTCGGGCCGCTCACTCGATTAAAGGTGCGGGTTCGATGTTGGGCTTTCAAAACGTGTCGGCGGCGGCTCACACGCTGGAGGACTGTTTTGTCATTTTGCGCGATCGCACGGACTTGTCGGCCCTGGAACCGGTCACTGTAACTGTTTTGCTGCAAGGGGTGGACATTCTCAAAAAGATTTCGGCCGAAGCCATCCAGCATTCGGATGTGACAACTCCGGATCAAACGGAAAACTTGGAGGCGATCGCCCAAATTTACGCCCAGTTCGAGGCAAAGTACGGCAAGCCGGGGCCCCCGCCAGTCCCCGCAGCCAGTCGATCGGCAGCCCCGGAAACCCTGAAACTGATTTTTGAACACGAATTGCCGCCAATATTCAATCGCCTAGAAACCGAACTTTCCCAAGCTTCCGAGGCAGATTTAGCAAAAAGCGTCACCGCCCTCAACCAGGTTTATTACCAACTCTCCGGCTTGGCTGGAATGCTGCAATTGCCGGATTTTGGGAAAGTCGCCGAACCCCTCAGAGATTTGATCGACTCTCCTGATTTGACTTTACAACGGTTGCAGTCCGAGGGTTGGTCGATCGCCCAAAATTTGCAAACCGCACGAGGGCAATTATTGGAAGGAAGGGCGATCGAACTCCCCCAAATCTCCCCCCCACCCGCCGAAAACCCAACAGAAGTATCAGAAACATCCGAAACTCCCGACTCCCCGCCTCCCCCTCCCCTCCCCCCCTCCCCCCCTCCCCCCCACTCCCCCTCGAACACTCCCCCAATCCCCAACCCGCAAAGGCCGACAATCCGCGTAGACTTAGAACGCCTAACAGAATTGGTGAATCTAGTCGGAGAATTAGTCATCAACCGTACAAATTTGGAACTGCAAGAATCCGAACTGCGCGGCGAAGTCAAGCGCATCCGCCGCAGTATCGTAGATTTGAACCAATTCGGCGGCCAGTTGCGAGAAGAATACGACAGACTGAGTTTTGCAGACTGGAAAGGAGGAAACCGCTATTCGGAATTAGGTAAACTTCCACAACCAGAAATAGAATTTCCACCGATCGCTAACGACAAATCCTCGATCGACCACGGTCACTTCGATATCTTAGAGATGGATCGTTATACAGAGTTCCACTCCACAGCCGCAGAAGTCATCGAAACCGCCGAAGCAATTTCACAATCCGCCACCAAATTAGACACCTTAGCAATGAAATTCGAGCGCAGTACCGACCAACTGCGCCGCATTACCGAACAACTCCGCAGCCGCGTCATGCAGTTGCGAGTCGTGAGTTTCAGCCGCGCCGTCGATCACTTGCCCAGGGCGCTCAGAGATATGTGCCTCACATACAATAAAGATGTCAACCTGCTGCTGCTGGGAAGAGATACCAAAATAGACGAAAGTTTGCTCGACGCTTTGCGCGACCCCTTGGTACATTTAGTGAGAAACGCTTTTGACCACGGCATCGAAATGCCCGAAGTTCGGCAAGCCACCGGCAAACCCGCCAGCGGTCAAATTGAAATAGAAGCCCGCCACCAAGGCGGCCAAACTATCATTACCATCGCCGACGACGGCAAAGGCATTGACCCGGAAATCCTTCGCCACAAAGTTGTCAAAAAAGGTCTGGCGACGGAAGAACAAGCCCAAGAATTTTCGATTGCCGAACTCTACGATTTTCTATTCTGGCCGGGTTTCAGCACTGCCGAAGAAGTGAGCGATCTTTCCGGGCGGGGAGTCGGACTCGACGTGGTGCGAACAAATTTGCGGACTGTGCGGGGGACTGTGAAGGTGGACTCTCGCCTGGGAAAAGGTACGAGTTTTATCATCAAACTGCCACTGTTGCTGTCAATTACTGAGGCTTTGATGGTGAAGACCGATCGCAATAAAATAGCAGTACCGCTAGATGCAGTCGAGGAAATTCTGCACGTGAAAGCCTCGGAAGTCCACACCGCCGGCAATCAGCCGATGCTGTGGTGGCGGGAGGAATTTATTCGTTTGGTGCGGCTGCAAGATTTGCTCGAATACAGCGTCCTCGGGCCCGATGGCCCCTCTCCAGACCCTTTGACTCAAGATCACATTCCAGTCTTAGTTTTGGCTTCTACCGAAGGAATGCTGGCGGTGGCTGTGGAACGCCTCATCGGCCAGCAGGAAATTGTGGTTAAACCTTTGCCACCGCCTCTATCAAAGCCTCGCGGGGTTTTGGGGAGTACGATTTTGGGGGACGGTAAAGTTGTAACTATTTTGGATGTGGATGATTTGGTGGGTCAACCCATCGCCAATAGTTCGATCGCCCAAGGGTACAGTAAAGCGCCGCAGATGGCGCCGAGTCCCAGTCAGTCACCGCAGATTTTGGTAGTGGACGATTCCTATACAATTCGGCAGTTGCTGTCTCTGATGCTGACTCGTGCCCGCTACCGCGTAGTGCAGGCTAAAGACGGCTTGGATGCCTTGGAAAAGCTGCAAAACGGTCTTGATTGCAGTTTGGCGATTGTGGATATTGAAATGCCCCGGATGGATGGATTTGAATTGTTGCGATCGATGCGATCGACCCAGCGGTTTGCTAAAATTCCCGTAGCCATGCTCACATCCCGCAGCGGCGAAAAACACCGACAAATGGCAATGGAATTAGGCGCAAATCAATATTTTACGAAACCTTACAGTGAATCCCAACTTTTAGAAGCTATACCCAAATTAATCAAACATTAAATAATCTAAACAGCATCTTCTTCTTTCTCTTCTTTCTCTTCCTTCGCGTCCTTCGCGCCTTCGCGGTTCATTAATCTTCAATCCAAAATCCAAAATCCAAAATCGAATGACTCACACCAATTACAATCGCCGCTTTCGCAGCAAGAAACAAGGCGCTGTCAGAACTCCTCCTCGAAAACTTGTTTCCTTTGAACTGGGAAACGTTAATTATGCGGTTCCTATAGAAAAAGTGCAGCGCGTTGTCAAAGACTTTAATCCCTACGGTTTTTTAGATAGCGGTCAAAGTTTAGTGCGGCACCAAGAAGAACTAATTACCCTGATTAATTTATCTAAAATATTTCCCAGCAGTCGGAGTATTGCTGACTGTAACTACTTGATTGTTTGCACCTTAAATAAGAGCGATCGCTTGGGAATTCCCATCCCTGATGTGCCAAAGATTTTAGAAATTCCCGAAGAAAGCTTCTACGAAATTCCAGAATTGTACCGCCAACAGCAACTGCCTCCAGTAATAGAAAAGTTGATTCGTGCTCCCGACGGTTCCGAAGTTTTTTATCTAAATTTGGATCTATTTATTTAAAAGCCGAGTGTTGGTAGTGCATCTTTCTTGCTTAATGCACAGCACGTAATACAATATGGAATGGTGTATTTGCAAAAAAAAATTATGAAAAAACTTACAATATTGTCGATCGCCCTGCTAATTTTTGCCGCCACTCTAGAATATCCGAAACTGGGACTGCAACCGCAGGCGATCGGGCAAACACCAACGCCCCAAACACCAACACCTCAACCACCAATCATCCAACCACAAATACCCCAACCACCAACACTCCAACCACCGACAACTCAACCACCAACACCCCAACCACCAACACCCCAACCAAAAGCAGAAGATCCCAAAAAACTCGGTTACGTCTCCCCAGAATTTGCCGAAAGGTTCTCCCAGCAACAAATTGACCAAATCAACGCCAACGTCGAAACACTGCTGCTAACCCAAAGCTGCGCCCGCTGCGACCTCCGAGCTATAAAATTAGTTAACATTCGCTTAAAAAATGCGATCGTCACAGGAGCAGATTTATCAGACGCCAGCCTCAGCGGTAGTACCTTCGAGATCTCAGATTTTGTCAACACCAATATGGCTCGCACAGACTTAAGCGGAGCCCAGTTAATCGGAGCGAGAATCAGCAACACCAACCTGCGAAAAGCCAACTTGACAGGAACCAATTTAGACGGTGCAGACTTGCGATTTTCCGACCTCAGAGACGCCAATCTGTCAAATGCGAACCTCCGGAATGCTAATATAGATGGCGCTAGTATCGATCGAGCCAGCATGGCCGGCACCACAATGCCCGACGGCCGAAAAAATTAATAATACAGAAGAAGGAAGAAGGAAGAAGGAAGAAGGAAGAAGGAAGAAGTAATAAAAATCCTACAGGCAGAAACCCAGGTTGTTTACTGGTTGTTTACTCGTTACTAGGCAGAGCCTACTAACGAATATATGGAGGCTCTCCCTCCTCTTTTGCAGTCGAACCCAACCCCAAAAAATCTTCATTCTTTCCTTCTTTCTTCTATCCGTTACATCCGTTACATCCGCTACAAAATCCGTTGCCGAACTTCCTTCGATTCAAACAGCCAAAAACCTCTGAACCACCTCATCGCTCAACTCGCTAGTGCTGCCCGAAGCCACAATCCCGCCTTTCTGCATAGCATAATACCAATCAGCTTGCCGAACAAAATGCAAATGCTGCTCCACCAACAAAACCGAAATTCCCCTAGTAGCAACCACGCGGCGCACCGCAGCCTCAATATCCAAAATAATAGAAGGTTGAATCCCCTCCGTCGGTTCATCCAAAACCAGCAACTGCGGCTCACCCATCAAAGCCCTAGCGATCGCCAACTGCTGCTGCTGTCCCCCGCTCAAATCGCCCCCCATGCGATCGAGCATAGTCTTCAAAACCGGAAACAACTCAAAAATCTCATCAGGAACTTCAGGATTTTTCGTCACAGTTCGTTTAGCTTCCAAACCCAACAATAGATTTTCTTTCACAGTCAAACGCGGAATGATTTCGCGCCCTTGAGGCACGTAACCAATGCCCAATTTAGCCCGCTGGTGAGTCAACTTAGAGACAATAGATTGGCCCCCAAAATTAATTGTGCCGCTGCGCGGTTGCAGCAAGCCCATCAGAGTTTTGAGCATAGTAGTTTTTCCCACACCATTGCGGCCGATCAAGCAAACCATTTGTCCCGCATTAACACTTAAATCGACACCGCGCAAAATATGACTTTCGCCGTAATAAACATTCAAATCAGAAACTTGCAGCATATTGTTTGTTGATGTGTTATTTGTTGATGTGTTATTTGTTGATGTGTTATTTGTTATTGGAACCTTAGTAAGGTGCGCAGTGCGCACCCTACAATTATATTTGATGCGTAATTCCCCGCCAACTAACCAATAACCAGAACCTTAGTAAGGTGCGCAGT